>JBBIUO010000012.1:13645-22579 GCA_037440205.1 Chloroflexota bacterium | reverse complement strand
AAAATATTCCGTTTGGCAAACCCTACGTCATTGCCATGAATCACATTTCGATCTTCGACCCGCCGCTTGTGGTCAGTTGCTGGCCGGAACAACCGGAGGTCATCGGCGCATCGGATGTCTTTGAAAGAAAGGGACAGGGAGCGCTGGTCACTTTGTATGGGGTCATCCCGGTGCATCGCGGCTCGTATGACCGTCCACTGCTCGAAAAGGTGTTGGCAATCTTGAAGGCAGGTCATCCGCTGGTGATCGCTCCCGAAGGCGGGCGCTCCCATGAACCGGCCATGCGTCGCGCCATGCCGGGCATTGGATACATCATTGAACATGCGCAGGTGCCTGTGGTGCCGGTTGGTTTGGTGGGAACAACCGACGATTTTTGGAAGCGCGCAATGACGTACTGGCGGGGACGCGGCGAAAGGCCGAAGTTGGAAATGAGAATCGGAAAACCGATCCATTTTCCGCCGGGGCATGACACAGGCATGGAGCGCAGGGAAGCAAGACAGAAAAACGCCGATCTCGTCATGCGCCATATCGCCGGGCTTCTGCCGGTTGA
Organism: Chloroflexota bacterium; assembly: GCA_037440205.1. GTDB lineage: Bacteria > Chloroflexota > Anaerolineae > Anaerolineales > Villigracilaceae > Villigracilis. The sequence goes on along the minus strand of JBBIUO010000012.1, from coordinate 22,029 downwards.
ATATCACGGCGTTTATGCAGGGCAGGCCATACCCACATAACCCAGATCGTTATTCCGGGAAATTTACACAGGATTCAACGCGAAGGCGCAGAGTTGCGAAGAAAGAAGATAAACCCTCGCGCCTTTGCAGTTTTGCGTTAAGAGGTCCCGGTCAAAAGTAATTCAAGAAACAAAAAAAACAGTAACTTGAGTTAAAAACAAATGAACCAGACACCCCCAAAACCAGTCAGCGCGGTGTGGCGGCCGGAGTTGGTGCGCCTGCCAAACATGACTCGCGCGCGCCGCGCCTTCCGCGCCTTTGGGCATGGACTGATTAAACTGGTTGTCAAAATCTGCCTGAACGTTTCCACTGAAGGGATGGAGAATTTGCCGGTCAAAGCCGGGCTGGAACCTGTGCTGGTGGTGGTCAATCACCTCGGCGATGCGGATGCCCCCGTGGTGGTTTCGACCCTGCCGTTCCCGCCGGATGCGCTTGCGAAAATCGAGTTGTACGATCTCCCGATCCTTGGAAAATTGATTGATTGGTATGGCGTGATCTGGCTTCATCGCGGGCAGGCGGATAAACGCGCCATCCGCGCGGCGCTGGATGGGTTTGCCGAATGCCGGTTAATCATCATTGCGCCGGAGGGACGCTACTCCCTCACCGGGGCTTTGGAAGAAGGCAGCGGCGGCGCGGCATTTCTCGCATATAAATCCGGCGCGTCAATTTTGCCGATTGCCGTCACCGGCACGGAAAACGAAAATGTGTACGGGCAGATGAAAAAATTCCGCCGGGCGCGGGTGAATGTCAAAGTGGGGAAAATGTTCAAGTTGGCCGGGCAGGCTGAGGGTCGGCGGGAGGCGATTGCCGGGGGAACAAATCAAATCATGCAGGCGTTGGCAAATCTGCTTCCGGAGAAATATCGCGGGGCTTATGATTGTTAGCAATGCGCCCGGATGAATCCTTCGCCGCCCACAGGGTGCTTCGCAAGGGACGGCGAAGGGAGCAACTTATGCCTATGACCGATAGGCGGCGTCACAGACAATCTTGTAATTTCAATTGGAATTATTTGGTAATATAATTCGGGCGATGGATTTTTTTGCCACACTTCTTGCAAGCATCGCCTTCCCCGCCCCGCCCACTCTTGCAGGCTGGGCTGTGTGGTTCTTTTTGCTGGGGATGCTGGTGTATGCGGTGTATCATTGGCGCGCGTATCAGCCCGCATGGAAGCGAAATGATTGGTGGATTTTCATCGCGCTTTTTGTTCTTACTGTACTTGCCCATGCTTTCATATTAACACCATTCTCTGCAACGGCCCGCCCATTGCCGAACCTGCCGGCCCGCGCGCCGGGTTCGGCGTTGATCGTTTTTTCCGGCATCCCCTGGCTGTTGAGCGGCGGATTCCTTGGGCCGTTGGGCGCGGCGGCGCTTGGCGCTTTTACCGGTCTTCTGCGCGGCGCGCTGGATTCGTATTCCCTTTTCTCCGTTCTGGAATTTTCCCTGATGGGCGCGTTGTTTTCCTCGAACATGCGCCAGCGTTTTCGCACACCCATTTACGGTCTGTTGCGCCAGCCGCTTGCGGGCGCATTGCTGTTGATTCCGATTCACACTTTGTTTTATGTGATCGGCGCCCTGTTCACGCAATGGGGTGTGGATATTCCCACCACGGCGCGGCTCGATTTTGCGATCAGCAACGCGGGCATTGTCACACTGGCGTTTGGCGGTGAGATGCTGGTGGCGGGGATCGTGGCGCAGATCATCTCCATTTCGTTCCCAGCCGTGTGGGGCGGAAAACAACCGTTACAGCCTTCGCCCGGCGAGAAGAGTCTCGAGTCGCGTTTTCAATTTGCGATGGGCACGTTCATTTCGCTTTTGCTGTTGACCCTGCTGATCGGGGATTGGATCGTGGCCGGGCGTGCGGCGCGCGACATGCTGGAAGACCGACTCACCAGCGCCGGGGAAGCGGCGGCGCAAAGCGTTCCGTTTTTTCTGGAGACCGGTCAAAACCTCGCCGTTCAACTGGCCTCCGACCCGCGTTTGCTGGAAGCCACCGGGGACGAATTGAAATCCATCATCGGTTCGCGCATTCAGGCCGTGCCGTACTTCGATCAATTTTTTGTGCTGGAGGCGGACAGCGAAACCCTGCTTGCAGGCTATCCCGATTCTGCGAGCGCCAGTTTCAAGTTGTATCCCGACGAAAGCATGGGGTTGGTGCTTGCCGCCAACGGCGTGCTCACACAGATTTACACCATCCCGCCGGTCTCTGCGGATGAATCGGCGCGCGTTTCCTTTCTGGTCGGCATCGTGGATAAATTCGGCCAGGTCCAGCGCGTGTTGATCGGGCGCACCACCCTCGAAACAAATCCTCTCACCCTGCCGTTGATCGAAGGCATTAATAACATGAAAGCGCTCAACGGCGCGGGCTTTTTGCTGGATGAAAACAGCCGCATCATCTATCACTCGGATGCGGCCCAATTGACCGGCACATTCAATGGACGACGCGGAACGGAGCCTCTCTTTTACGACGATACGGCTCCGGACGGGACCCGACAACTGGTCTATTATCAACCGGTCACGGGCCGCCCCTGGGCAGTGGTGCTGACCGTGCCTGCCCAACAGGCGCAACAACTTGCGTTGAACATCGCCGCGCCGCTTTCACTGATGATCGTTCTCCTTGCCGTTCTGGCGATGGTCTCATTGCGGGTGGGCCTGCGCGTGGTGACCGGTTCCCTGCAAGGCCTCGCCGCGGAGGCAAACCGCATCGCACAGGGACATTTCGATCATCCGCTTCAAACCGAGGGCGTGGATGAATTGGGGCAGTTGGGCCGCGCATTCGAGAAGATGCGTTCCAGTTTGCAGGCGCGCCTCGCAGAGATCAACAGCCTCCTGCGGGTGAGTCAGGGCGTGGCCTCCAGTTTGGAGATGCAGGATGCGGTCAAGCCGGTGCTGGATGCGATCCTCGCCACCGGCGCGAACTCGGTCAGTGTGGTGCTTTCGCCCAGCATCCTGCCGGATACATTTATTGAACTGCCTTCGCGTTTTGCTGTGGGAACCGTGCAGGATATTTATGTCCACCTCGATGAACAGATCCTTGCGCTGGCGCAGAGCCAGGAAAAGATCGTTTTGCCGAACCTGACCCGTTCGCGCGAACTGACTCTGGACCCGTCCCTGCCACAACCGCTGGCTTTGCTGGCAGTGGCCTTGCGCCACGAAAACCGATATTACGGCGTGGTGTGGGCCGGCTATGAACAGCCGCGCATGTTCTCCGATTCGGACATTCGTTTCATGAACACACTGGCAGGCCAGGCGGCGCTGGCGGTTGCGAATGCACACCTGTTCCTGAATGTGGAAGCCTCGCGCCGTCAGTTGAGAGCCATCCTCAATTCCACGCCGGACCCGGTGCTGGTGACCGATCATCGCAACCGACTCCTGCTCACCAATCGCGCCGCCGCAATCGCCCTCGGTCAGACCGAGGATACAACGAAGGACATTGGCAGGAAGACCGAACAGATCGTCAAACTCAGGCCCCTGCTGACCTTGCTGGAAAGCACGACCACCGAGAACAAATCCACTGAGATCATGCTGGCGGATAAACGCACCTACCTCGCCACCGCCTCCCCGGTGATGGTGGAGGATCGGCAGATCGGGCGCGTGTGCATCATGCGCGATGTGACCCACTTCAAGGAACTGGATATGATGAAGTCGGAATTCGTCGCCACCGTTAGCCACGACCTGCGCTCCCCGTTGACGTTGATGCGCGGCTACGCCACCATGCTCGAAATGGTCGGTGAGTTGAACGATCAACAGCAGGGCTACGTGAAAAAGATCATCTCCGGCGTGGAGAACATGTCACGCCTGGTGAACAACCTGCTCGATCTTGGCCGCATTGACCTGGGTGTGGGCTTGCAGGTGGAAAATGTCAGCGTGCTGGATATCATCGAGCGTGTGACCGGCGCATTGCAGTTGCAGGCCAGCCAGAAGAATATTTCCCTGAATGTGGAACTCGCCAGGGATATGCCCCATGCCATCGAAGCGGACCAGGCGCTTCTGCATCAGGCGGTGTACAACCTTGTGGAAAACGCCATCAAATACACGCCGAACAATGAGCGCGTGAGCATCCGCACAGAGACCCAGCCCGGCAGTCTGAGCTTCATCGTCGAAGATTCCGGCATTGGCATCGCCCCGGAAGACCTGCCGCATTTGTTCGAAAAATTCTATCGCGGCAAACAACGCGAGGCGCGCGCCCAGCATGGTTCCGGCCTCGGGCTTGCCATTGTTCATTCCATCGCCACCAATCACGGCGGCCACGTATGGGTGGATAGTGTGCTGGGCAAAGGCAGCACCTTCTATTTGCAAATTCCCCTCACCCAGCCGAAGGAAAGCAAACGCGGCGCGGCATAACCGTAGTACCGACTTAAGTCGGTATTACCAGATTCCGGGGATGAGCCGGTATCGAACTTTATCCGCGTATTTTTTGTAACCGGGCAGTTCGGCTTGCAGGGTCTTATCCTCCAGCGCCGTGCGGACGATTAGCACAATCATCAACAAAACCGTCGGGATGAATGCCCAGGGGGGAATCGAGCAAGATGGGGATGAAGATGTAGCCGAAGAGACCTCCCGAATATCCCGGATGCCGCATGATGCGATAGGGGCCTGTGGAAACGACTTGATGTCCGCGCTCGGTTTGGATGCGGACCGTGCCGGAGAAGAAGCGATTCTCGATCAATGCCCAGGAGGAAAAACCATAACCGAGGACAATGCCGAAGAGGGCAATCAGACTCCAGGTCGGGGATGAAGCGGTTGTCTGTCCGTAGAGCCGATCCAGCCCGGCGGCGATCAAAACCGCGATGGAGCCAATTCCCAACAGCGGCGCGAGGATTTTATCCCAGGGCTTTGTATCTTTTGCTTCCATGAAACGCGCTCGGCGAGTAGATCTGGATGCCTGCGCGCCGCGAGCAGGCGGCTGACGATGAATGCAAGGATGCTTGCAACGGCATAGGCCCAGGCCTGCCACCAATCCCATCGATCACGATGACGATCAGCAATTGAACGATGACGCGCCACAGGGAAGGCTTGTTTTGTTTATCCATATTTTCCTCCTTAACCATTATAATGACCGGCGAAAGCGAATACAAATATGAAACCGATTCGTGTTCTTCTGTTTACCTTTTTGATTGTTCTTGCCGTATTTCAATTTGCCTTTGCCCAGGGCAGTGAACCTCTTGCAATCGTCATGACCGCCGAGGGGCCGATCGTGCCGCCGATGCGGGAGTATTTCGAGCGCGGCATCCAGACCGCCGAACAGCGTGGCGCGGAAGTGATCGTTATTCAATTGAACACGCCCGGCGGAAGCGTGGATACCATGCTGGATATGATCCAGGCGATTCGCGCCAGCAAGGTGCCGGTGGTGGTGTACGTCTCGCCGAACGATGCGATTGCCGGAAGCGCGGGCGCGTTGATCACGATGGCGGGTCACGCCTCTGCCATGGCGCCCAACACCGCCATCGGCGCGGCCAGCCCCATTGACAGTTCCGGCTCGAACATCGAATCGACGCTGGAGACAAAGATCAAGGAAATATTGAAGGCCAAGGCGCGCACGCTGGCGGAACGGCGCGGCGAAAAAGCGACAAAACTTGCCGAGGCGATGATTGACAAGGCGAAGGCCGTTACTGCGAAGGAAGCGCTCGAAGCAAATCTCATTGATTTCATCTCCGACGATACCGAGGATTTGCTCCAGTCGCTTGACGGTTTCACCGTGCAAATGGATGACGGCGAGCGCACGCTTCACACCGAAAACATCCGCACCGAAGACCTCGACATGAACTTCATCGAGCAACTTCTGCTTTTGCTCACCGATCCGAACATCGCCTTCCTTTTGCTTGCCATCGGCGTGCAGGGCATCCTCATTGAAATCTCCAGCCCCGGCGGTTGGTTTGCGGGATTCCTCGGCGTGGTCTGTCTCACGCTCGCCATTTACGGTATGGGCGTGCTCACTGTGAACTGGTTCGGCATCATCTTTCTTATCATCGCTTTTGCGCTGTTCATCCTCGATATCAAGGCGCCCACGCACGGCGCGCTCACCACGGCGGGCATCGCCTCGTTCATCGTCGGCGCGCTGGTGTTGTTCAACTCGCCCGGCACGCCGCAGTTCCAGCGCGTGTCCATTCCGCTGGTGATCGGCACGGCCGTTGTCCTCGGCATGTTGTTCTTCGCGGTGCTGTTGGTTGCCTTGCGCGCGCAAAAGGGACGGATCCAGACCGGGGTGGAGGCGATGGTTGGAAAAACGGGAACAGCCAAAACGTTCGAAGACGAAGCGGGACAGGTTCAATTGGGAAGCGAATTATGGAGCGCGGAAAAATCGCCGGAGTCGGAATCCATCCGTAAGGGCGATCACGTTGAAGTTGTCGAAATCCGCGGATTGAGATTGATCGTGAAGAAGAAATAATGTCGTTGCGAGGGCGACAGCCCGAAGCAACCTCCTCGTTGATTGGAGATTGCTTTGTCGCAAGGAACGCTCCTCGCAATGACATCGAATCAAAAGGACCCCATGCCTGCCACACCGACAAGAGACAGAGTCAAACCCGAAACAGAGTCACGCCCCCTGCGCCGCCCGGAGTGGATCAAGGTGCGCGCGCCCGCGGGCGAAACCTTCGAACGCCTGCAAGTGCTGATGCGTTCGAAGGAACTGCACACCGTCTGCGAAGAAGCGATGTGCCCCAACCTCGGCGAGTGCTGGGGAAGCGGCACCGCCACGTTTTTGATGCTCGGCGACGTTTGCACGCGCACCTGCGCCTTTTGCGACATCAAACACGGCAAGCCCGCCTTGTTGGATTGGGGCGAAGCCGAACGTGTGGCGCAGGCTGTGAAATCCATGAACCTGAAACACGCGGTCATCACCTCGGTAAACCGCGACGAACGACGCGATGGCGGCGCGCCGATCTTTGCGATGGTCATTCGACGCATCCGCGAAGTGCTGCCGGGTTGTTCCATTGAAGTGTTGATTCCCGATTTCAAGGGGAGCATCGAAGCATTGAAGATCGTGATGGATGCCCGCCCTGAAATTTTGAATCACAACGTAGAGACCGTGCCAAGATTGTTCAAGACCGTCCAGCCGCAGGATAACTACGAATGGGCGGCGGCAACTCTCTCCAATGCGAAAAGGCTCGACCCCGATGTGTTGACCAAATCGGGCATCATGCTCGGCCTCGGCGAAACCATGGACGAGGTCAAAGCCGTGATGCGCGATCAACGCAGTTGGGGCGTGGATATCCTGACCATCGGTCAATATCTGCAACCCAGCAAGAAACACATGCCCATGGATCGGTATTACACCATGGAGGAGTTTGCTGAGTTGCGCGATTATGGCAAAGAGATCGGTTTCCAGTGGGTGGAGTCGAATCCGCTGGTGAGGTCATCCTATCACGCAGCGGAACAGGTGCGGGCACTGAGCGTGGTGCATCGGAAGTTGTATGGAGAAAGAGCAGTGAATAGTGGGAAGTGAACAGTAACTAGTTTCTCCCGTTGCCCGAGAGGCAGCGGGAGTTTTTATAGAATAAGCAAGGGGAAAGATCGAATCTGAGGATAAAATTCGATCTCGAAAATCGTTCGCACAGTTTCTCGCATAAACAACCAGATGAAGAGGTAAAAATCCCATGACCATTCTCGAAACAGATCGTTTGATTCTCCGCGAGGCCGCCGCACACGACGCCCCGTTCTTCCTTGATCTGCTCAACCAGCCTTCCTTCATTCAATTCATTGGAGATAAAGGCGTGCGTGATCTCGATGGCGCGCGCGACTATATCCAAAAAAGGCTGGTGGATAATTACAACCGCTTCGGATTCGGCCTGTACCTGACCCTGCTCAAGGAAGATGAGACTCCCCTCGGCATTTGCGGCCTCATCAAACGGGACGGATTGGACGACGTGGACATCGGCTTTGCCTTCCTTCCACAATACACATCGAAAGGCTACGCATTCGAATCCGCATCCGCGGTGATGGAGCACGGGAGGAAGGCGCTGGGATTGAAACAAATCGTGGGGATCGTTTCGCCCGGCAATGCCAGCTCGATCCGCCTGCTCGAAAAACTGGGACTCAAATTCGAGCGGATGATCAAACTGCCAAACGACGATGAGGAATTGAAATTGTTTATTTGACGGCCGTCGTCCTCGAAGAAAACGAGTAGTGAAATACATAATCTTTTTTTAAGACGAGCGTACTTGTTTGTCCAAACAAGATGGGATATGATTTCACGAACGGGGTGATGACCCCGCAACTTATGTATCTCTAAGAGGAGAAGATATGAACAAACGTTTCGCATTCGTCCTGCTGACTCTCATCGTCGCCGCTTCGATGATGTTGTCGGCCTGTGGCCCTGCCGCCACCGAGGCTCCTGTCATGACGGAAG
>JBBIUO010000012.1:0-13620 GCA_037440205.1 Chloroflexota bacterium | reverse complement strand
CCCACCGAGCCCCCCATAGCCACCGAACCGCCCGCTCCTGAATTGGGCACAGCTGAGAATCCACTGATCATGGCTCTGGCTCCTTCCGCCACCACGCAGGAACTGCAGACAGGCGGCGAAGCGATTGCCGCCAAACTGAGCGAGATGACCGGCCTCACGATCAAGACTGTCGTCCCCACCAACTACGCGGCCATGATCGAAGCCATGGGCGCCGGACAGGCGCACATCGGCTGGCTGGCTCCCGTCCAGTATATTGTTGCGCATGGCAAGGGTTACGCCGATGTGGCGCTGGCCACCATCCGCAATGGCTCCGACCACTACGGCTTCCAGTTCATTGCCAACGCCGCGTGGACAGACAAGGACGGCAACACCCTGACCTCCTATTATGATGCCGCCACCGCCGCCAACACCGCCGATGCCGCCACCGCCCTGGCCCAGTTCGCCGATAAGAAGCCCTGCTGGACCGACCCACTGTCCTCCTCCGGCTATGTGCTTCCCTCCGGCCTGCTCAAATCGCTCGAGATCAAGACCAAGTCCGGCGCCTGGGTTCAAGGTCACCCAACCGTCATCAAGTCCGTCTACCTCAGCCCCAAAGGCGAGATCTGCGATTTCGGCGCCACCTATATTGACGCCCGCTCCGCAGTCACTGCCGATTTCCCGGATGTCAATGACAAGGTTGTGATCATCTGGGTCTCCGAGCCGTTCATCCCCAACGATAACGTCTCTTTCGCCAGCGGCCTTTCCGCTGAACTGCGCGAGAAAATCGCCAAGGCCCTGCTCGACCTGGCCGGCACGGAAGATGGCCGCGCCCTGCTGAAGAGCGGCGGCTACAGCATCGAAGGCCTCAAAGAGGCGGACGACACCTTCTACGATGAGTTCCGCGTCTACCTCGAAGCCTCCGGCATTGACCCGACAACCCTCTTCAAGTAATTCAATTTCACAAAAAGAGGGAGGGCATTTGTGTCCTCCCTCTTTTTTCACTTCCACGAGGCCCCCATGTTACGAATCCAGAACGTATCCAAAACCTATCCCAACGGCACGCAGGCGTTGAAGAACGTCTCCTTCGACGTGAAGGACGGCGAATTCCTGGTTGTCATCGGCCTTTCGGGCTCGGGCAAATCCACCCTGCTCCGTTGCATCAACCGGTTGATTGATCCGAGCGAAGGAAAAATACTCTGGGATGACGTGGATGTGACCGCCGCTCCGCCCGCTGAACTGCGCCAGATCCGCCGCCGGATCGGGATGGTCTTTCAGCAGTTCAACCTCGTCAAACGCTCCAGTGTGATGATCAACGTGCTTTCGGGCAGGCTGGGATACGTCAACCCGTGGATGAGCCTCATTGGTCTCTGGCCGCAGGAGGAGAAGAAACGCGCCCTCGAAGCGCTCGGACGTGTGGGAATCGCGGACAAGGCAGGCGAACGCGCCGACGCCCTCTCCGGCGGACAGCAACAGCGTGTGGGCATCGCCCGCGCGCTCATGCAGGACCCGAAACTGATCCTGGCCGATGAGCCGGTTGCCAGCCTCGACCCGGTCCTCTCACATTCCATTCTGCAATATCTCGAACAACTCAACAAAGAGGGGATTACCGTCATCTGTTCCCTGCATTTTTTGGATCTCGTTCATCGGTATGCCACGCGCGTTGTGGCGCTGAAAGATGGCGTAAAAGTCTTTGAAGGTTCGGCGCAGGAAATTGACCGCGCCAGGTTCAAGGAAATTTATGGGGAAGAGGCGCAGGAAGTTCGCGCGGCTTCGATGTGAGGGCGGAGATGTCAACTGAAACGGCAAACAGCCGTCCCGTAGTGCGAAGCGGAATCGCATCCGCGTTGATTCCCGGGCTGGGACAATTCCTGCTCGGCAAAAAATATCGCGGCGTCGGAATCCTGCTCGGCTTTCTCGTCATGCTTGCGACGGTGGTCTGGTACAGGCATCCCGTGTGGTATGCCTCGCCTGTTTTGATCTGGTTGTGGAATATCTCGGATGCGGTCAACCTCACACGCGGGCGCGCGCGTTCATTATTATTGCCCATTCTTGCCGGGCTGGCCGCCGCGTATGGAATTGGCTGGCAGGTGGTTGGAATTGATTTCAGCAATGCGAATATGGATCGTGCCCTTGCGATTTTGCGGCCGATGGCGCGTCCCGATTTTATCCAGCCGCGGCAGGAGCATAATCAAATGTGGGTGAACGTGCAGGTTCCCTGCTCCAGCGAGCCTCCCACCGCGCGCCGCGAAGAAGAGGGCAGGGTGGCCATGGTCATTCCCGATTGCGGCGGAGTCGGAGAGACGCTCATTGTCAACGCAAGCGGAATGTGGCCGAACACGGAAACTGAAATTGTGTGGCGCACGCCTATCGGCGACCCGAAGATGGTTGGCGAGGGTGAATCGCAAATGCTGATGGTGACGACGGATGAGACCGGCGCGTTGACCACCACCATCCGCGTCCCGACCACAGCGTTGGTGGCGGCGCCCGATCCCACGCTTCCGCAATTTCATCGCGTGTATTTCGATCAATACCGCCCCATTGGCGGGATCGAATTATCGTTCATCGGTAAAGAGGTGCTGAAAGGCGCGCTTGACACGGTGGCCATGGCATTGCTCGCTACGGGGCTGGCGATGATCTTTGCCATTCCACTTTCCTTCCTTGCCGCGCATAATTTGATGAGCGGCAACCCGATCACCTATTCCGTTTATGTGGTTGTGCGGACCCTGCTGAATATTTTGCGCTCCATCGAATCGCTCATCATCGCGATTGTGTTCGTGGTCATCGTTGGGCTTGGTCCCTTTGCCGGCATGCTGGCATTGGCATTACATTCCGTCGCCGCGCTTGGCAAACTCTATTCCGAAGTCATCGAAGGCATTGACTCCGGCCCCATCGAAGCCATCCGCGCCACGGGCGCGAACTGGATTCAAACCGTTCGTTATGCCGTCATCCCGCAGATCGTCCCGCCTTTCACCGCCTTCACCATCTATCGCTGGGATATCAACGTGCGCTCCGCAACCGTCATCGGGTTTGTGGGCGGCGGCGGCATCGGCTTCCTGCTGATCGAACTCATCCGCGTCAACAACATGCGCGGCGTGAGCGCGGCTTTCATCGCCATTGCCGTGGTGGTCATGGCGCTCGATTATTTCAGCGCCAAATTGCGCGAGAGGCTGGTGTAACATGCAGACCACGCGCATCATACGCAACACCCTGCTCACCGCCCTTATCGTGGCCGCGTTCGCCGCCTCCTACAACGTGACGGAAGCCGATTTCGGGCGTCTCTTCCGCGATTTGCCCAACGGTAAAGACCTCGTCCTTGCTTTTCTGACTCCCGACGTGGTCACGCGCGACGTGGAGACGCGCACTGTTTCGATTGCCTTCCCCATTCCCTGCGGCTCCGCCCCGACCGAAGAGGGAATCCCGTCCGCGGGGCCCCGCCTCGTCCCCAGCGTAAATTGCACGGCGCCGCTCGAAAAATTCACGCTCGAAGGTTTCGACCTTGCGCCTGATTCCGAAGTCGTCATCCGCTGGAAACTTCCCGATGAACGCACGATGACCGCGTTTCGCACGCAGACCGACGCGAACGGCTACTTCACTTATGAAGTGGAAACCCGCCCGATCCAGGCCACGGCGAACGGCGTCGCCAGCCGCCTCGAAGTGGACACACTCACCCCCATAGGCGGATTGAAACCAAGCCAGGCTTTGAGAGACGTGCTGGATAACATGTTCGTCACCATCTTCATGGCCTTGCTTTCCACCACCATTGCAACCATCGTTGCCGCGCCGCTCAGTTTTCTCGCCGCCAGCAACATCACGCGCAAAGGCATGATCGGCACAACGGTCTATTACATTTTCCGTTCCTTCTTCAACCTTCTGCGTTCCTATGATCCATTATTGATGGCGAGCGTCTTCGGATTTTGGCTGAGTTTTGGACCGTTCCCGGGCGCCATTGCGCTCACGGTCGTCACAATTGCCTCGCTTGGAAAATTGTTCTCGGAGGCGGTGGAAAACATCGCCCCGGGACCCGTTGAAGCCCTGCTAGCCACAGGCGCGCCGCCTCTCCACACCGTTCGTTATGGCGTCATCCCGCAGGTGATCCCCGATTTTGTCTCCTACATCATCTATCATTGGGACATCAACGTCCGCATCTCCACGATCATCGGCTTTGTGGGCGGCGGCGGAATCGGTTACCTTCTCAACCTGTACATCAACGATTTCAAATATCACCATGCCGGCACCGCCATCTGGGCCATTGTCATCGTTGTCTGGGCGATGGACTTTCTCAGCGCGGAAGTTCGCAAGCGATTGACATAGCGAATGAACAACAACCTCCGCTTCCGACTCCGCCCGGGCCTGCCCAGTCTCCCGGTCATTTTCCAACCCGAAGCATGATCCTGCCCATTTTCACCGACCAGTTTCAAGGTCAGGGATGAAGCGGGCAGTTTTGACAACTCCCCTAATTTATATTAAATTGAGGGAGTCGATTCCCCTAATTTGGCAAAAATGAGCAACAGCTTTCCAATCCTTTTCTCCCCGACATGAAACACAAACCAAGATATATAAAAATCCTTCTCGTTCTTTTCCTCGCCGCATGTGCAAACGCGGATTCGACGCCGACAACGAACCCTGCTCCAGCCGCCACCCCTGCCCCTTATTCGCCGACCATCTTCGAGGTCAAGGATGATGCGAGGGCTTCGCAGGCGCGGCTGGATGATCCACGCCCGAACATCATCTTCATTCTCACAGATGACCAGCCCTATCACACCATCGAGTACATGCCGACCGTGCGCGATGTTTTGATCAAGGATGGCGTCAATTTCGAGAACGGTTTTGTGACCACGCCGTTGTGTTGCCCAAGCCGCGTCAGCATTTTGACGGGCGAGTACGTCCACAATCATGAGGTATACACGGACAGAATGCCGTTGGGCGGCGCGCAGAAATTCGACGATACATCTTCGTTCGCGGTGTGGCTGAAGGAAGCGGGATACAACACGGCGTACTTCGGCAAATACCTGAACGATTACGATGCGGTGCAGCCATACGGGGTCGTCGCCAAAGGCTGGGATGAATGGGGCGTGTTTCTCGGAAAGAATCTCAACGCGGATGACGACAGTGGCAGTTCGCAGTTTTATTCGGATTTCAGCCTGTCTGAGAATGGCAACGTGATCGAATACAGCGGCGATAAATCCATCTTCGGCGCGGATCTGATCACGCGCAAGGCGGTGGATTACATCTCTGAAAATTGCGACAAGCCGTTCCTGTTAACGATGGCTTACTACAATCCGCATTCGCCGTATTTTTGGGCGGAGCGTGACGACGATCAATTCCGTCTCAACTCTGCATTGAAAGCCGAGCTGTACCGCCCGCCGAATTTCATGGAGGAGGATGTCAGCGACAAGCCGCAGTATTTGCAGGAGTTGAATCCGATCTCTGTGGAAAAAATAGACATCACCTACAAACAGATTCTGCGTTCCCTGCTTTCGGTGGATGACGGCGTTGCTTCGGTGCTGGCCGCGCTGGAGAAAACCGGTTTGAATGAAAAGACCGTCATCGTTTTTCTCAGCGATAACGGATTGACAGTTGGCGACCATCGCTTTGGCTTGAGCAAGAATTGTCCGTATGAAGAGTGCGCGCGCGTGCCGTTCATTGTTTATTCGCCCGCCATGTTCCCTGCTCGCGCCGATGCCCATCTCGTGGCAAATATTGACCTTGCTCCCACGTTCGCCGAACTGGCGGGAGCGAATGTCCCCTCTGCCGTAAATGGAATGAGTCTTTTGTCTTTGCTCAAGGATGGCGATGCACCCTGGCGCGATTCGTTGCTAATCGAGCATTGGCCGACGGAGGAAGGGATCGGCTCGAAGATCCCGGAATTCTATGCGGTTCGGACTATCGAGTGGAAGTACGTTGAATATTCCACAGGCGAAACCGAACTCTACGATCTTGTGAATGACCCGTATGAGTTGAACAACCTTGCAGGCCAGCCTGAGTATAAGGAGATACAGACGCAGTTAAAGGCGCGGCTGGATGAATTGAAAAGAAAATAAGGTTCTACCGTTTTTAACGGGAAAACCTTTTTCAACCACAAAGGAGACAAAGGGTCACAAAGGAAGACCAGCCTAAAATTATCCTTTGTGTACCTTTGTGACCCTTTGTGGTGGATTATTTCCCGCCAGAAACGGGAGAGCCGAAAATAAAAGCGTCAGGCTTGTGGCCTGACGCTGCCATGAACAATTTGTTTTGGCGGGTTACAAACCCGCCCTACGGATTTATGAAGTTTTCTTTCCGCCGTTGCGTTCGGGGTAAATGGGGAAGGCCAGCAAATCTGAGAGTTTCTTTGCTCCTTCCGGGCTGGCGACCGCGATGATCTCATCGTTTTCCTGCAAGGTGCTGTCGCCGCGGGGCAATGTCATCACGCCGTTACGGATGATGGCGGCGATGACGCAATGTTCGGCCAGATCCATGTCCTTGAGTTGCACGCCGATTGCCTTTGCTTTGGGAGGAACCTTCTCTTCCACCACCGCATAACGTCCGCGGCGGATCTTGAAGAGGGTCATCATGTCACCGAGCGACATTTCCTCCTGAATTAAATGAGCCAGCACATCCGCCTGGTTGAGGGAGACATCCACATGGAATTTCTCGTCGAACAGCCAGGCGTTGTTCGGGTTATTTACGCGGGCAATGGTGCGCGGTACACCGAACATCTTCTTGGCGAGGAAACTGATGGCCAGGTTCATCGAGTCGTCGCTCGTGACGGCGGCCACGGCATGGGCTTCACGGATCCCCACCACTTCAAGGATGCCCGGGTCAATGGGGTTGCCTTCGTAGATGACCTCTGTGGGCAGTTCCTGGTGAAGAAGGGCAAGCAGGTTTTTCCGATTTTCTATCAGGCGAACCTTGTAGTTTTCATTGATCAACAAACTTGCAAGACGCGCCCCGGTGCGTCCGCCTCCGGCGATTAAAACAAACATGTCATGCCTCCGCTTTTCCGCTCAGACGCGAGGTGAGCGCGCTGATGCCGTCGTCATTACTGCTGATGTTGAGGATGTCACCCGTTTGCAGCGCCATCCCAAAATCCGGCAGGGATGATCGTCCCGCCCGTGTGACGGCGACCGCATAACACTGCGTGAGCGATTCCATCAATCTTCCGAGAGTTTGCCCGTTCCATGCTTCCGGCACACTGATCTCGTACACTTCCACTTCGCCGTTGCCGGCGGAATATACAACCCGTTGCGTGGGGTTGATCAACAACTCTTCCACTCTTTGCGCACCCCAAAATGTGGAACTGACCGTTTGCAGGCCAAATGCTTCAATGACCGAACGCAGGCCCGGATCGTAATTGCGCGCCACCACAATGGGCACGTGATAATACATGCGCGCGGTATGCGCCACGACCGCATTGAGCGTATCCGAATTGGTGACGGCGGCGAGTCCGTCCGCCTCTTTGATGCCGGCGCGGTCGAGCACGTTTTCTGCGAGACCTTCCCCTTCGAGCGTGCGCCCGCGAAAATCGGGATGCAGGCGGTTGAAGGCCTGCCGGTTGCTGTCCACAACAGTGACTTGATGGCCGCCCTTGAATAAGCGGTAGGATAACTCGGCGCCTACGCGGCCGCATCCAATAATGATTAAGTTCATAGGTTTTACTCCTGATGCGCGTGGGGTGATTCGTGGACATGATAGGGAACATCGGTCACGACGACCCCATGCCTGTTCAATAACTCGCTTCGCAAAACGTTGGCGGTCTGCATGTGCAACAGGTTATGCCAGCGTTTCGATGGGATAAACTGAGGCACAACGACCGTGATCGTTTCGTTGGGCTGGCGGTGATCAATGATGTCTTCCAGATATTCAAGCAATGGTTCGATAAAAAGACGATAGGGTGAATTCAACACCACGAGGCGCGTCCCTTCGCCCCAGGTGATCCATTTCCGTTGAACCTTTTCCGTCTCGGCGGGGTCAATCGAAATATGCACGGCGGTGGTATCGTCCGAGAGCAGGCGGGCGTAGCGCAGGGCATCCATCGTTCCCTGATGCACGCCGCTGATGGGAATGATGACTCGGTGGCGCGTCTGCCGCGCGGGCTTGCCCGGAAAATCCTCGAGCGAGAGGTTGTGGGCAAGGTCCTTGTAATGGTGGTGAATGGTAAAGAAGATTTTGACCAGCAACGGGGTCAGGATGAGAACGACCCATGCGCCTTCACGGAATTTGGTCACGGCGAATACCACCATCACGATGGCAGTGCAGATCGAGCCGAATCCGTTGACCGCCAGTTTGAATTTCCAGCCCTTGTCATATCGCAGAACCGAACCCGGCTCCTTGATTTCCTCGCCTTCCTTGAGCTGGCCGATCTTCCACCAGCGGCGCGCCATGCCGGCCTGTGAAAGTGTGAAGGAAAGGAACACACCGATGGCGTACAACGGGATCAACTTCGTCACGCTGGCTTTGAAGATGACGATCAAAACCGAAGCGATGACCGACAACGTGAGAATGCCGTTGGAATACACCAGGCGGCTTCCGCGGAAGGTCAATTGCCTGGGCAGGAAACCATCCCCGGCGTGCAAAGCGCCGAGTCGCGGAAAATCTGCAAAGGCGGTGTTGGCCGCCATGATGAGAACGACAGTCGTGCCCCAGATGGTCGCAAGATAAGGCAGGCCGCGCCCGTCAAAAACCGTGCGCGCCAGTTGCGAGATGATGGTCTCCTCTTCCGAGAAGACCGCGCCGATCTTCCCGGTGAGATACGAAATGCCGAGAAAAAAGGAACCGAGGATGACCGACATCCAGATCAACGTAATACCCGCGTTCTTACTGCGCGGCTCCTTGAACGCGGTGATGCCGTTCGAGATGGCCTCCACGCCCGTCAGGGCGGTTGTGCCGTTTGCAAATGCGTGCAAAATGATGAAAGGGGTCAATGCGCCGACGGTGTGTAACAGGCTTAGTTCAGGAGGGTCAATCACCTTTCCCAGCGAGCCGGTCAGAAAACGGATCATGCCCAGGCCAACCGTGGCCATCATCATCAGGGTAAAGAAATAAGTGGGGATGGCGAACGCAGCGCCCGATTCTTTGACTCCCCGCATGTTGATCAGCATGATGAGAAACACCGCCCCGACAGCCAGGTGGATTCGATACGGAAACAAGTCGGGGTACGCGGAAACGATCTGCGCCACACCCGAAGAAATGGAAACCGCCACAGTCAGGATGTAATCTGTGAGCAGGGCCGCCCCCGCTGTTTGCGCGGGACCTTCGCCGAGGTTATCCCGCGCCACGATGTACGCGCCGCCTCCGCCGGGGTAGGCGTGAATGGTCTGCTCGTAGGAGATGGTCACGATGGCAAGCAGGACGACGATGCAATGGAAATGGGAAACACATACCCAAAGGCAATCGTCCCCGCCGCGGCCAGCACGCCAAGAATTTCCTGCGTGGCATAGGCGGTGGATGAAAGCGCGTCGGAGGCGAATACGGCGAGTCCCACCGCCTTGCCGATGGTCTGATGCGGGGCATCTGCCGTCATGAGCGGGCGGCCGATCAGCCAGTGTTCCAGGGACCTGGGCGGCGTGTATTCGCTTTCACGCTGCATGATTTCAGTTTGATTATGTTCAGGGGTTAACATGAGTTTCTCTTGCTTTATACAAAAACATACCTCACCGCAGGTACAGGCGAGGACGGGGCGTATTATAAACCCAATACTGTCGAAAACCGCTTAAGGAATCTGATAAGGCACATCGGTGACCACCACGCCCGGTTTTGCAAGCAATTCCTTGCGGAGCATGTCGGCCGTTTGCATGTGAAGCGCGTTGAAAACCCGTTTGGACGGAATGAACTGCGGGACGACGATGGTGATGATCTCGTTGGATTGTCGGGTGGAAATGATCTCTTCGATGTAACCAAGCAAAGGTTCAAGAAAGAGGCGGTAGGGCGAATCGACGATGACGAGCCGTGTGGCGTGTCCCCACGTTGCCCACTTCCTCTGCACCTTTTCAGTTTCGCCCGGCTCCATGGAGACGTGTACCGCTGTCACATCGTCGGAGAGCATGTGTGCATACCGCAGGGCGGCCAGCGTTCCCTGATGCACATTGCTGACCGGAACGATCACGCGATGGCGTCCCATGTAAGGGGGAGGCTCGCCATAGTTTTCCAGCGAGAGGCGGCCGGCCACGCCGGAATAATGGTAATGGATGATGCTGAAAAGCCCGATCAATATCGGCATGAGCAGAAGCACAATATACGCCCCGTCCCTGAATTTGGTGATGGCAAAGACACACATGACGACCGCGGTGCAGACGGAACCAAACCCGTTGACGAGCATTTTGAATTGCCAGTTCTTTTCGTAGCGGATCGTGGAGCCGCGTTCCTTGATCTCGACGCCCGGGGCAAGGTGACCGATCTTCCACCAGCGGCGCGCCATGCCGGCCTGCGAAAGCGTGAAGGAAAGGAACACGCCGATGGCGTACAGCGGGATGAGGCGCGTCACGCTGGCCTGGAATGCGGTGATCAGGATCGAAGCGATGATGGCAAGTGTGACAATGCCGTAGGAATACACCAGACGGCTTCCACGATAGGTCAACTGGCGCGGCAGGAATCCGTCTTTGGCGGCAAGCGCGCTCAGGCGCGGAAAATCTGCAAAGGCGGTATTCGCCGCCATGATCAGAATGACGGTGGTGCCGGTGATGACCCCGAAGTATAAAATCCCGCGCCCGTTGAAAACGGTGCGCGCCAGTTGGGAGATGACCGTCTCCGACTCGGACGGGACAGCCCCAATGTGGTTTGTCAAAAACGAAATGCCCAAAAAGAGCGAGCCGAGGATCATCGCCATCCAGATCAATGTAATGCCTGCGTTGCGGCTGCGCGGTTCCTTGAAGGCGGTGATGCCGTTGGAAATGGCTTCCACCCCGGTCAATGCGGCGGTGCCGCTGGAAAAGGCGTGCAATAATAGAAAAGGCGTAACCACCCCGACCGTTTCACCCAAATGTTCGAGCGTCGGCGGGTCTGCCACAACTCCCAGCGTGCCGAAAAAATAACGGAAGATGCCAGCGCTGACCGTCAGGTACATCAAAGCGATGAAAAAATAGGTGGGGATGGCGAAGGCTGCGCCCGATTCTTTGACGCCCCGCAAATTGATCAGCATCACAAACATGACACACCCCACGGCAAGCGGCACCCTGTACTCGAACAATTCCGGGTAAGCCGAAACGATCTGCGCCACCCCGGAAGCAATCGAAACGGAAACGGTGAGGATGTAATCCATCAAAAGGGCCGCGGCGGCGGTAAGGGCGGGAAGTTCCCCCAAATTGTCACGCGAAACGATGTATGCCCCGCCTCCATCCGGGTAGGCGTGGATGGTCTGCTCGTAGGAGAGAGAAACAATGGCAAGCAAAATAACGATGGCAATGGAGATTGGGAAGACATATCCAAACGACATGGTCCCCGCCGCCGCAAGGATGACCAGAATCTCCTGCGTGGCGTAGGCGGTCGAAGAAAGCGCATCCGACGCAAAGACGGCCAGACCGATGGCCTTGCCGATGGTTTGATGAGCCGCATCCGCAGTGGCGAGAGGACGACCGATGAGATAATGTCTCAGGTCGCGCGGAGGTACATAATCTGTGGTTCGTTGAATGAAGGATGTGGGCTTGTTATCTTCGGGGTTGATCATGGTGGCTGTAAAATCCACCTTTTGGGGAGGACAAGGCAGGATTATAGTCTAAATCCTTTTTTTCGGCGGGGTTGCGAACTTCGCTCCCTTCGCCGTCTCCATCGAAGGATTTACTTGTAAAAACGCCGCCTCCTCGAAGAGCCGAAGGTGGACGGCGGCTTGAGCCTGGCGCTGAAAACCTTTGCGCGCGCTCAAATCATGTTGGGTGAATTTCCCCAATCAGCGACGGTAAAACAGCCGGAACTTGAAGAACATCCCGTCCTTGCGTTATGGAACGGGATGCTCTTCAATCATGGGTTTTGGCTATTGCATTGCCAGCACAATTGTGCGAATGCTCAAGCCGATGATGAGAATGCCCACGCAGATCATCAAGGTTCTGATGGGCAGTTTATTCGTCAGCATTGCGGCAAACGGCGCGGCAATCGCCCCGCCGATCAACAACCCCAAAATGATCTGCCAGTATTGTGTAAAGCTTAACGCGATCACAAATGTGACCGACTCGGCTATCGTGACGAAAAATTCCGAAAAATTTACGGACCCGACCGTCATGCGCGGATGCTTGCCCCGCGCCACCAATGTGGATGTGACCACCGGCCCCCAGCCTCCGCCGCCGATTGCATCGCAAAACCCGCCCCCGAGTCCAAGCCAGCTGACGCGCGGCCCGTGATACTCATCCAGTTCCTTTTTCGGGATCATGGTGAAGGCCTTGTAGATGATGACGCATCCCATAACGAGCAGGTACGCGGCGATATAGGGTTTGATGACCCCCCCGTCAATGGATGTGAGCAAATATGCGCCGATCACACCGCCGATCACGCCGGGAACCAGCAGGCGGCGCACGAGTTTCCAATCCACATTGCCCAACTTCCAGTGCGAGAAGCCCGAAATACCCGTCGTCACCACTTCTGCCATGTGCACACTGGCAGATGCCGCCGCTGGGGGAATCCCCAGACCAAGCAAAAATGTGTTTGAACTTACCCCATACGCCATTCCCAGCGCGCCGTCAATCATCTGCGCCACGAACCCACCAGAACATACAAAAGAAAAGTCAATCCCATGTCATCCTCCGATTTTGCAGCCGCTGATCCGGCTGCTTGAATTTATATAAAGTCTATAATATTACTAGTCTTTTGATGGGAAGAAAAACGCGCCTCCCCGTTGACGCGATGTTTTCCTACTTGATGCCCAATTTCTTGCGGACAGCGCTCTGGCGTTTCGTCACATCCGCCAGTGTGGTGTTATCCAGAATATCTGCGATGGCATTGCGCACATCGCCCATCACGAGCCGCAGGCCGCAGGTCTGTTCGTCCGGACAGCCACATGGCTCATAGGCCATCTGGCTCACGCATTTGACCGGCGCCACCGGCCCATCCAACACGCGGAAGATTTGACCGAGGGTGATCTCACTGGCTGACCTGGCCAGGTAATACCCGCCGCCGACTCCCATCTTGCTGTGAAGCAGCCCTGCATTCTTGAGCGTGAGAAGAATCTGCTCGAGGAATTTGGTGGAGATCTGCTCGCGCAGGGAAATCTCCTTGATCTGCATCATCTGTGGGGAGCCGCCTTTATCGGCGGGTTCCGCCAGAGCGATCATGGCCCGCAGGCCGTACTCACCGCGTTTGGATAGTCTCACTTCGCCTATAACTCCTAGTAATCCAATAGACTTTATTGGCTACAATCATAATTCAGCGGCTGAATTATGTCAAGGGATTCCCCTGCTTCGCGGCCACATTCAACTCTTGATAATAACGATCCAGCCATTGATTCGACCACCCCCACAGGCTCGAATCCATCACGATCTTTTTTACTTCGCTGCGGGTCATCTTGGCTTCGCTTTCGAATACCTTCGCATTGTGACGGCAGACCGCCAGCGTGCGAATGGCAAACATCAACGGGAAGATACAGCCGAGGCGGATTCCATGCTGCCACCACGGGAGTGACTTGACGTATTGCAGTGCATTCCGCAGATGACGCTCAGCCTTGTCGGTCATCATATCCAA
>JBBIUO010000011.1:1037-22812 GCA_037440205.1 Chloroflexota bacterium | reverse complement strand
TGAATTGGGAGGGGTGATGCACGATCCATTGATCGCGTTTCCATTGGGCAAAGTGAAGGAACAGGCATTGCCCGGCGACGAATTTGAACACGCATCGAGCGCTTCCTGCGGCGGGCCCTGGCGTACTCCCTGCTGGTTGGCGTTATCCTGCGGGGCGCAAGCCAGTTCATTTGAATTGGGAGGCGTGATGCACGATCCATTGATCGTCCCAAACGGCATGACGAATGAGCAGGATGCGCCTTGGGTTGATCCGTTGCAGGCGGCGAGGGCCTCCTGTGGAGGGCCGCCGGCATTGACGGGTTGATTGGCAGGATTCTGCTGGGGCTGAGTCACCTGATTGGAGGGCTGATCAGCAATCGGCGCGGTGGGAGGCGTCTGCCCTTGTCCATCGGGGTTATTGTTTCCCTGTCCGAAAAATCCGCCAAAGATACGCGATCCGCCATTGTGTCCAATGATTAATTCCATGACAGTATTGTCACTGCTGGAGCCGATGTAGGGGCGTTGATCGGCGGGAGTTAAATCCACAACGATTGCCCATGAAAGCGAAACGGCGAGGAGCAAAACGGTTGCGATGCCGAGGTTGACGGTTTTGCGAATCCAGCCTTCTTTTGAACCGAAGAAATACAACGCGTAAAAAGCGGGGAGCGGCAGGAAGGCCTGTAGCATTTTGATGTTGAAGCCGAGGCCGACGATGAATGCGCCGAGCAGAAGCCAGCGTAATTTGCCCGACTCGGTGGCTTTGATGAACGCCCATGCAGCCATAAGCAAAAAGAAGACGAGCATTCCATCCATGGTGTTGTTGCGGTTGGTTGCCACGAAGACCGGCGTGAAGGCCATGACGAAGGCGGCGAGGATGCCCGCAAGTTCGCCCGCGTATTTTTTGACCATGCCGTACAAAAGCGGAATGCTGAACACGCCCGCGAGAATGTTCGGCAGGGAAACGCTGAAGCCGCTCACGCCGAGGAAGTAAGCGAAGACGGCTTCGATCCACAGACCCAGCGGGGGTTTATCCACGGTGACGGAGCCGCCCGGTTCCGCCGCGACGAAGAAGAAGTTGCTCCAGTTTTGCAGCATGGATTTCACAGCGGCGGTGTAGTACGAGTTTGCGTCGCCGATGGCTTCGATGTTGTACATGTGCAATCCAAACGAAAGCGCCATGATGGCGATGACGAGCAGGATGGCCGGGGTGATCCCGAGGAAGAGATTCTTCTTCAAGACCGATGGTTGAGTGGGAAGAGTTGTTGTTGTCATTTGTTGTTCCTTGATTCCATGTCATTGCGAGGCCGCAGGCCGAAGCAATCTCTTGTTCCGGGGGATTGCTTCGGGCGGGGTCTCGATACGCGAAGAACGCTACTCGACCACCGCCCTCGCAATGACATTATTTTTTGAACGTCCACATGCGATTTGCAAAATAATTCCAAAAGACCACAACGCCCGTGGCGATGACTTTGGCAGGGAGGTAGCCCCAGGCGGGATGACCAAACATTGTGCCCAGCACGTTTTCAAGCGAAAGGACGATGATGTTGCTCAACGCCAGGCCGACCAGACTCACAGCGGTGAATTGGACCAACTGCTTTTTCCAATCTGACTGGAGAACGTCACTGAAGGTCCACAGGCGGTTCCAGGTGAAGTTGTTGATAAGCCCGGCGGTAAAGGATAAACTGTTTGCCAATAAAGTCGGCAGACCGGCCATTTTGAGCAGGGTGAGCAGGCTGAAATCGAGCAAGGTGCCCACCGCGCCCACCGCCAAAAATCGCGAGAAGCGTTGCATTTCCTTGCTTGAGAATGATGTACGGGATAAAGCGGCCATTTTTCGGTTTCCTTTCATGCCCTAGTTTATATTTTTCCCCAAATACGAGAGAGTGAACCCAGTCATCACTTGACGCAAATGCCCGTGAATTCTTCATCCATGCCCATGACAGTTGTCATGGGAAATGTGGGGAATCATGACGGCGCGCACAAGGCGGGATCATCCCTTCGTGATAAGATTTGCCCATGCAAGCCTCCACCGACTCGACACACACACACGGCCATGTCCGCATCGCCGCATGGATCTGGATCGGCTATCTGCTCGCCATGCTGATGATGGATGTCCTGTTGTATACCCCGCTGGCGCAAAGCATCATCGCCGAAAATCCACCGCTCCCGCAGGACCTGCCCGGCGGGCAATTGCCTCCCGTTGGCAATCCACAACCCCTGCCGCCGATGACGTATCTCTGGCCGGTCTTCCTCTTTTACGCCGCCAACGGCCTGGTGGCGTTTGCCTTTCTTTTGTTTGCGCATTGGAAGTGGATCCAGGAAAAACTTGGCGAAGCTTTCTATCCCATGCTGGTGCTTGCCATTTCCGCCGCGCCCATCGTCATCAACACCTTGATCGTGCCACGCTTCCCGCAGGGGCCGCTCTCGAATGCGGAGGGCATGGCGCTTCGTCAATTGCCTGTGCTGTTCGTGGCGCTGGCGCTCGTGGCCTGGGAATATCAACTTCCGCACGTCATCTTTTTCAGCGTGGCAACCACCGCGCTCGAACTCGGTCTGATCGCGTTCAGCGCGTTCGATTACCAAAACGTCTACGTTTTCATTTTCATCGCGATCATCCGCACCATCGCTTTTATTGCAACGGGCATCTTCCTCAACCTGCTCGTCCTGCGCCTGCGCGAACAGCAGGAATCGCTTCGACTGGCAAATGTCAATCTCACGCACTATGCGTCCACGCTGGAGCAACTTGCAGTGAGTCGTGAACGGAATCGTCTCGCGCGCGAACTGCACGACACGCTGGCGCATTCCCTCACGGCCATCTCCGTCTCGCTTGAAACGGCCAAGGCGTATTTCGATATCGATTCGCAAAAGTCGTACGCCCTGCTCGAAAAATCATTGGAAGCGACCCGCACCGGCGCAGATGAAACCCGCCGCGCGCTCAAAGCCTTGCGATCCTCTGCGTTGGAGGATTTGGGATTGGGTCCTGCCATTCGACAAGCGGCCGAATCTGCCGCCTCCCGCTTCCACCTTGACCTTGAAATTGGTCTGCCGAATCCCATGCCTTCCCTCAGCCCGGACGTGGAGCAGGCCATCTACCGCATCACGCAGGAGGCGATAGACAACATCACCCATCACTCGCGCGCCAATAAATTCAGCATCCGCCTCGAAAACGACGGGCACACCACATTGACCATCCGCGATAACGGCGTCGGCTTCGACGTGAGATCAAAGGGTCCCAGTGGGCATTTTGGTCTTGTCGGCATGCGCGAACGCGCCGAACTCGCGGGCGGCAGATTGAAAATCGAAAGCGAAAAAGGAAAAGGCACGAAGGTGGTGCTGACGATATGATATCTTGCCAATTTCCCAAAATGGGATAAAATGAGACATGCGCGTGATTACAAAGCAGAGGTTGTCCCAGGTCTGGCAGAAACACAAGGACGCGGAAGAACCGTTGAAGGCATGGTTCAAGGAAGCCGAACACGCCCGCTGGAAAACCCCGAACGATATTAAAGCGCGTTACCGCTCGGCTGATTTCCTCAGCAATAATCGGGTTGTCTTCAATATCAAGGGAAATCACTACCGTGTGATCGTTCAAATTCACTATGACAGGCAGATCGTTTATATTCGGTTTGCGGGCACGCACCAGGAATATGGCAGGATAGATGCGGAGACAATATGAAACCCAAAACCCTGAAAACAAAAGCAGAATATGAAATAGCCGTGGCCCACTTTGAAACCCTGTTGAATGCCCGCCCGGGAACCCCGGAAGCGGACGAACTGGAATTATTTGCCGTGTTGATCGAACTCTACGAAAGGGAGCATTTTCCAGTTGGAATGCCCGATCCTGTGGAAGCGATCAAGTTTCGCATGGAACAACAGGGCTTAACCCGCAAGGACCTCGTCCCCTATATCGGCAATCAAAGCAAGGTATCCGAGGTGTTGAATCACAAACGCCCATTGAGCCTGGCGATGATCCGCGCCCTGAACAAGGAGTTGGAAATTCCCTATGAAGTTTTGTTGCAGGAACCTGGGAAAGATTTAACACGGAAGAAGAATACATCCCGTCCTCGTCCATATCCGAAGAAGTATATGCCGCCCGCGCAAAAAGCATCGGCGGCGCGTGGAATTAAATCGCCTTGAAAATCCTCCTCTGTGACGACCAGGCAGTCATCCGTGACGGGCTTGAAATGCTTCTCAATCTCGAGAAGGATTTTCAAGTCGTCGGTTCCGCGCAGGACGGCGCCGAAGCCGTGGAACTCGCCGCCCAAAAACAACCCGACCTGATCCTGATGGATTTGAAAATGCCGATGATGAACGGCATCGAAGCCACGCGGGAGATCCGCGCGAAATTCCCCAACATAAAAATTCTCGTGTTGACCACGTACGACGACGATGAATGGGTTTTCGATGCCATTCGTGCGGGCGCATCGGGATACCTGCTCAAAGATACGCCGCGCCAGAAAATTGTCGAGGCCATTCGCGGGACGGTGGAAGGCAAATCGTTTGTTGACCCCGCCATCGCGGGCAAATTGCTAAATCAGGTTGCCAGCAAGCAGACCCAACCCACTTCCATTTTGGCAGATAAACTCACCGAGCGCGAACTGGACGTTTTGCGTTTAATTGCCAAGGGAATCAACAACAGCGAGATCGCCGCCCAACTGCATCTATCCGAAGGGACGGTGAGGAATCACGTCAGCGCGATTTTGGAAAAACTGGGAGTCTCCGACCGAACGCAGGCCGCGGTCATTGCGATTCAACATGGGCTGTGAGGACAGTTATCAGTAGACAGTGATCGGTAAACAGTCGTTCACTGCTCACTGATAACTGCTCACTATTCACTAAAGCGGCGCCTTCACCGCCATCCCTGCACTGCGCGGATATTTCGGCGGCATGGCGGCGACCTTTTCCATCAGCACAAGGTAACGGTCATCGGCAACGCCGGGCAAATGGACGGGGATCAACTGCTTCAATTTTCCACCCAATAACTTCATCGCCTTTTCAGCGGACTGTGCTTCAGCAGGGCCGCTTTCGCCTTTTTGGGCGAGGGCAACTCCGCCGATCTTCACCAGCGGAAGCAGGTACTCGCTCAGCACGTTGAGGTTTGCCACGGCGCGCGCGACAGCCCAATCGTAGCATTCGCGGTGCGCCGAACTTCGACCGAGTTCCTCTGCGCGGGCATGGATCACGGTCACGTTTTCCAGCCCAAGCACATCCACGATGTGCTGGCAGAATTTGGCTTTCTTTCCAACGGATTCGACCAACGTCAACTGCATGGCAGGATAAATGATCTTCAAGGGAATGCCCGGGAAACCCGCACCAGTCCCAACGTCAATGAGATGAAGCGGGGGCGTCGCTTTCCACGCCAGCACACAGGACAGGGAATCCAAAAAATGCTTGGTGCGGATCGATTCCACATCCCGAATGGCGGTGAGGTTGAATTTTTGATTCCATTCCAACAATTCACGTTCGTATGCGGCGAGCGCCAGAATGTGTCTCCCCGTCAGGCGGACATTGAAAAGAGAGAGTGCTTCGCGGGCCAGATTTTCCATGAGGCGATTATAGCAAAAGAGAGACTGCCTTTCGACAATCTCTCTTCTGCTCATTGATTACTGGTCACTGTTCACTGCCCCACCGTTCACTGACTACTTTTTTCCACAACCACTTCCTGTTTCTGTTCCATTTTCTTGCTCCCGCGCAACTTGCGGAAGATGGCTCGCGCGCCGAGGAACAAAAGGTAGAGGAAAAAGCCGATGGTCAACGTGACCGGCAGGGTAAAGATAACGAAGCGAATGAGGAACTCTGTGAAGCCCTGGAAGAAGTCGATCAAATCCTGGGTCGCTTCGAGCGCCGCGCCCTTTGGCTCCCATTTGCCGATGACGATTGGCTTGACGGTCTCTTCGGCGACGATGCGCACGGTGATCGCCGAAAGCGCGGCGGCTTCATCGTAATATTTGATCTGGCCCTTCACCAGTTCGATCTGTTCGCGGTAATACACGAGTTGGTTGAAGATGTTGACCACATCCTCGGTGGCGGTGGCGTTTTGCAAAATATCGTTTAACTGCTTTTCGGCGGCTTCGAGATTTTTCAGGCGTGATTGCAGGTCCACGTATTCGGCGGTCACATCCTGACCGGAGCGGGTTTCGGTCTGCACTTCCACCACATCCTTTTTGATCTGTTCGAGGGCTTCATCCAGTTTTTCCGCAGGCACGCGGATGACCACCTGCGCCTCCGGCACCTCGATGTAATCGCTTGTGTAACTCTGATATAGATTGGATGAAACAACGAATCCGCCCATTTCCTCCGCCATCCGTTGAATATCCTTCATGCGCCCTTCCACATCCGAAACGACGATGGCAAGGTCGGCGTTTTTGATGACAATTCGTTCAGCTGTCGTAGCAGGACCGCTGGCGCTGTTGTTCGATACAGTCTGATCAGTAACCACCCCTGCTTCTGGTAGTAGATCATAAAATTCCAAGTAATTTCCACCCGGAGGTAATGCTTCTGGTGCCTGGCTATAAAAGTCTTGCGGCGCGCTGCCCCCAACACCCGAAAGGTTTGAATTGACTTTGCTGAATGTGTTCCCTATGACAGGGCCAAGAATCACCAATGCGGCGACGATAATAAATATCGCATTGATAACAAGACTGAACGGCAATATCTTTTTCATGATCTCTTCTCCTTATTCCTTTTGGCGATTTCTTTGCCCAAAGGACGAACACCTCAGAGAAATAGTTCCATCTTCATCCTTCATCCTTTCGCCTTCATCCTTGCCTGCTTACCAGCCAGCGGCAATGCGGGCTGCGTGCTTCTCCGGCAGTCCCGCCGAGCGGATGCGCTCCTGCACTTCAGCGATGTTGTAACTCACGCGGCGCGGAGTCCAGGTGCGGGCGTCGGTGTCGTAGATGGCGTATGCCGCGCGCGGGTCGCGGTCTCTTGGCTGGCCGACCGAGCCCGGGTTCAGAATCAGTTTCGGGCGGAGTGTGATCGTCGAATCCGATTTTGTCGGGCCCGCTGTCACACGTCCGGTCTTTTCATCCTGCGCGAACAAACTCTGAATGTGGGAATGTCCCACGAAGCACCAGGGAGTATCGAAATGATCGAAGTTAAGTTGCGCCGAATACGTGTTCAGAATGTATTCCCACAACGGGTCGCGCGGACTTCCGTGCGCAAGCGTGGCTTCGCCGCACACCTTTGTGGTCGAGGAAAGCGAGCGCATGTAATCCATGTTGCTGGCGGTCAAAACTTTTTCATGATACATCAGTGAACGGCGCGCGTCTCCGTTGAAGGTTTCGAACGGCATCCGCCCGATCACAGCCACATCATGATTGCCGAGCAGGCAAATGAGATTCGGAATATCCTGCACCTCTTCGACCACCGCATTGGGGTCGGGGCCGTAGCCGACGAGATCGCCGAGGCACCAGGTTTCATCCACTGCGCCGGCGTCCTTCAACACGGCTTCGAGGGCGTTGTAATTTGCATGAATATCTGACATGACTAAAACTCGCATAATCACTCCAACAGCCTTGCTGTGTGTTCGATGATTTTTTCCGCCACCTCCGTCTTGCTCATCAGCGGCAGACTTTCTCTTGTGCCATTTGCAAACAATAAAGTGACCCGATTCGTTTCCACTGCAAAGCCTGCATCGTTTGCTGTAATGTCGTTCGCAGCGATGAAATCCATTTTCTTGGATCGCAGTTTTTCGACGGCGTTCTCCAAAAGATTTTGACTCTCCGCCGCGAATCCCACCACGACGTTGAACCGCTTCGTTCCTGACCTTTGGCCTGCTACTGTTCCGAGGATATCCGCCGCCGCCTTGAGTTCGATCTGCGGAATGCCGTCGCGCTTTTTCATTTTATCTTTGGCGGTTGTCTTCGGCGTGAAATCTGCCACAGCCGCGGCCATGATCAACACATCGGCTGATTCAGCCAGCACCGCATCGAGCATTTCCTGTGCGCTGTTCACGTTGACGATGCGCGCTCCCACCGGGGGAGTCAATGCTGTTGGAGCAGTGATCAGGCAAACGGTCGCGCCTGAATCGAGCGCGGCCTGAGCGATTGCATATCCCTGCCGCCCCGATGAATGATTCGTGATGACCCGCACCGGGTCGAGCGCTTCCTGAGTCCCGCCCGCGGTGACAACGACTTTTTTGCCCGCGAGTTTTCCATTTCTGCCAAGCGCGATGCGAATGTGACCGAGGATTTCTGCAGGCTCCACCATGCGTCCCGTACCGGTCAACCCCGAAGCGAGATGACCCTCCGCCGGCCCAACGACGATGACACCCCGCTCTTTTAATTTTGCAAGATTTTCCTGTGTGGCGGGATGATCGAACATGCCGCCGTCCATCGCGGGCGCGATCATCAGCGGGCATTGCGCCGCCAGCGCAGTGACCGTTAACAGGTTGTCGGAGATGCCATGCGCGAGTTTTGCCATCGTATCGGCCGTGCATGGCGCAATGACCAGCAAGTCAGCCATTTTTCCAAAACTGACATGCAGAACGTGCGCTTCATTTCCCCAAAGGTCGTTGTCGGTGTATGCGCGGCGTCCGGTAACAGATTGAAAGGTGAGCGGCGTGATGAATTTTTCCCCGGCGTCGGTCAGGATCACATCCACTTGCGCCCCCGCCTGCGCGAGTTTGGATGCCAGGTCTGCGGCTTTGTAGGCGGCGATGGAACCGGTCACGCCAAGCAGGATGTGTTTGTTGGAGAGGATGGGCATATAAAGAAATTATACTCTCCATGGGAGGGGCTGTGCTTTCACCAAAAGGTCTTGGCATGTACTTGATATACCAATTTTCAAAAATCCCTTGACTTATTTTCATTTCTGCCTATAATCGGGCGAAATATCCAAGCCAGTATGAATAACATCTTCCCCCTCTCCCTTATTGTAGTCGTCCTTGCGGTCCTTATTATTAAGGATCTGTTTTCGGTTAGGATGGCAACGGTGAGAGTGAAAAAATAACACCGTAAGTAAACGCAAAGAGCCGCCCTAACCACGGGCGGCTTTTTTGTTTGCGGACGTTAGAGAACGTCCGCTACGCAATAAAAATTTTAGCGTAGAAGGCGCTCTCTAGCGCCGCAAAAGGAAAAGCCGTATGCGATCAGATACAGTCAAGAAAGGGTACGAGAAAGCGCCGCATCGCGCGTTGTTGCGCGCCACGGGTTTGAAGGACGAGGATTTCAACAAGCCGTTTGTTGCCATTGTCAATTCATACGTGGATGTTGTGCCCGGGCATGTGCATTTGCAGGACTTCGGCAAACTGGTGAAGGAGGCCGTTCGCGCGGCGGGCGCTGTGCCGTTCGAGTTCAACACCATCGGCGTGGACGACGGCGTGGCGATGGGCCATGCGGGGATGAAGTACTCGCTTCCTTCGCGGGAGTTGATTGCTGACTGCGTCGAGACCATGATCGAAGCCCATAGATTCGATGCGATGGTCTGCATCCCGAATTGCGACAAGATCGTGCCTGGCATGTTGCTCGCGGCGATGCGCGTGAACGTGCCGACTATCTTTGTCTCTGGTGGGGCGATGAAGGCGGGCATGACTCCCGAAGGCGAGACGATTGATTTGATTTCTGTGTTCGAGGGGGTGGGAGCATATTCAGCGGGGAAGATTGACGAGAAGCGATTATCTGTTTTGGAAAAATTTGCATGTCCTTCGTGCGGTTCTTGCTCAGGGATGTTTACCGCCAATTCGATGAACTGCCTGATGGAAGTGATTGGTCTGGCTCTGCCCTACAACGGCTCTGCGCTGGCGAAGACTCCCGAACGGGAAGCACTGGCGAAACAGGCCGCGGCGCAGATCATGACCTTAATCGAGCGCGACATCAAGCCGAGGGACATTGTCACTGCCGAGGCGATTGACGATGCCTTTGCGTTGGATATGGCGATGGGCGGCTCGTCGAATACGGTTCTGCACACGCTGGCATTGGCAAACGAAGCGGGCGTGGAGTATCCACTGGAGCGAATCAATGCTGTGGCAGATAAAGTTCCTCACATCTGCAAGGTGAGTCCAGCGGGCAAATGGCACATGGAAGATGTGCATCGCGCAGGAGGAATCCCTGCGATATTGAACGAAATCCAGTGGGGGACGGGGATGCTGCATTTTGATCGTTTGACAGTGACAGGCAAAACGTTGGGAGAGTCCATTCAAGGCGCGGATATCAAGGACGAAGAAGTGATTCGTCGTTATGACAATGCTCATTCCAAGCGCGGCGGGTTGGCGATTTTGTTCGGTAATCTCGCTCCAAACGGCGCGGTGGTGAAGGTCGGCGGCGTGAGCGAGGCGATGATGAAGTTTGAAGGGCCTGCTGTGATCTTTGAATCACAGGATGAGGCGATGGCTGGAATTTTGGCTGGCAAAGTCAAGGCTGGGGATTGTGTTGTGGTTCGCTACGAAGGGCCGAAGGGCGGGCCTGGGATGCAGGAAATGCTCTCGCCCACGTCCGCGATCATGGGACAGGGACTCGGCGATAAGGTCGCGCTTATTACGGATGGCCGTTTCAGCGGCGGGACGCGCGGGGCGTGTATTGGTCACGTTTCGCCAGAGGCCGCGGCGCGCGGTCCGATTGCGGCGCTCCAAGCTGGGGATGTGATCCAAATTGATTTGGCGGCACGCAGGCTCGAGGTCAAATTGAGCGAGGCGGAGTTGAAGAGTCGGCTCGAGGCGCTGCCTCCGTTCCAATCCAAAACCACATCCAAATGGTTGAAACGTTATTCGCATTTTGTGACGAGCGCGGATACGGGGGCGGTGTTATCAACGGACTCTGTCACGGACTAACGGACGAAAACGGATGCTATCAACGGATTGGTAACGGATGAACGGATTTTGAAACGGATAGAAACGGATGAAGGAGAACGAATGAAAAAGACAGGTGCAGAAATTGTTTGGGAGTGTCTCACGCGCGAGGGCGTGGAGGTGGTGTTTGGGTATCCTGGCGGGGCGAATATGCCGATCTATGATGCGATGCTGAGTTATCCCGTCCATCATGTGCTGGTGCGGCATGAGCAGGGCGGGGCGCACATGGCGGATGGATACGCGCGCGCTTCGGGCAAGGTGGGCGTGGCGATGGCGACCTCGGGGCCTGGCGCGACGAATTTGGTGACGGGTATTGCCACGGCGATGATGGATTCGGTTCCTGTTGTTTTTATCACGGGACAGGTGGCGGCGCATTTGATCGGCGGCGATGCGTTTCAGGAAACGGATGTGACGGGCATCACCCAGCCGATCACAAAGCATAACTATCTTGTGACCCGCGCCGATGAAATTGCGAAGACCCTGCGTGAGGCCTTTTACATCGCGCGGAGCGGGCGGCCTGGCCCCGTGCTGGTGGACATTTGCAAGAACGCGCAGATTGAGTCGTGCGAATTCGAATATCCCGATGAAGTGAAACTGCCTGGGTATCAGCCGATCTTGCACGCGCCGCGCCCATCGTTGGACGATGCGGTCAAGTTGATCGAGCGGGCAAAGCGACCGATTATCCTGTGCGGGCATGGGGTGTTGATGTCGAAGGCGGAGGGGGAATTGATGGAGTTTGCGGTGAAGACGCAGACTCCCGTGGCGAGCACCCTGCTTGGCTTGGGCGCGTTCCCGTCTTCGCATGAGTTGAGTTTGGGCATGATGGGCATGCACGGCGAAGTGCATACGAACCTGGCTGTGCAAAATTCCGATTTGATCCTTGCCTTTGGGATGCGCTTCGACGACCGCGTGACGGGCACGTTGAAAACGTATGCTCCGCGCGCAAAGAAGATTCACGTCGAGATCGATCCTTCGGAATTGCACAAGAATGTATTTGCGGATGTGCCGCTGGTGGGCGACTTGAAGACGGTGTTGCGCGACCTGATTCCGCTGGTGGATGAATACGACCACGATGACTGGAAGCAGGAGATCAACAGTTGGAAGAAGGAAGCCGATGCGCGCAGTATCATGAACTGGCCCGAAGACGGGAAGTTGTATGTGGCGCATCTCATCGCCGATATTTGGAAGGCGACGGGCGGCGGCGCAATCGTCACCACGGATGTGGGCCAGCACCAGATGTGGACGGCGCAATATTATCAATTGGAAAAACCGAATCGCTGGATCACCTCTGGCGGCGCAGGGACGATGGGCTTTGGCCTGCCCTCGGCCATCGGCGCGTGGTTTGCGGCGAAGGATCAGGAAATTTGGGCCATCGCGGGCGACGGCGGTTTCCAGATGACCGCCGCCGAGTTGACCACGGCAGTTCAGGAGGGCGCGAATGTGAAGGTTGCCATCATGAACAATAACTTCCTCGGTATGGTGCGTCAGTGGCAGGAATTTTTCTTCGAGAAGCGTTATTCGGCTGTGAACATGGTCACGCCTGATTTTGTGAAACTCGCCGATGCGCATGGAGTCCCTGCGCGGCGCGTGACCAAACGCGAAGAAGTGGATGAAGCCATCGAATGGGCGCGCAAGACAGAAGGCCCCGTGGTCCTGGAATTCAAAGTGGAACGCGAAGACGCCGTCTACCCGATGGTTCCCGCTGGCGCGGCTTTGCACGACATGATACAGAGACCCGCACGGGCAGGGTGACGAGTGACGAGGTACGAGTGACGAGTAGAAAGTAGAAAGTGAAAGGAAGAAAAGGAGAGCACATGAATTACACCTTCATTGCATTGGTTGAAAATAAACCTGGTGTCCTCAACCGCGTGGCATCTTTGTTTCGTCGCCGCAATTTCAATATCGAGTCCCTTGCGGTGGGGCGCACCGAGAATCCCGAAGTGTCGCGCATGACCATCGTGGTGGATTGCCCGAACGGGGATGTGGACGCGCACAAGCTCGAAGCGAATTTATACAAACTGGTCAACGTGATTGACGTGCAGGATGTAACGCATCAACCTTCGGTGACCCGCGACCTGGCTCTGATCAAGGTGCGAGTCGGCCCCGAAAGACGCGCCGAGGTTAACGGTCTCGCTGAAATTTTCCGCGCCCATATCGTGGACGTGGCCCCCGATTCGGTGATCGTGGAGATCACTGGCACCGAGGACAAGATCGAAGGCATGATCGAGTTGCTGCGTCCGATAGGCATTGTGGAAATGGTGCGCACGGGACAGGTCTCGATGACGCGCGGCACGAATGACGGTATCCGTCGTATGCCTGGGCTGGATGGACGAAGGTATGAGGACGTGATGGAAATGGCGGAGATGACGCCGTGAGGAAGTAGGCAGGTAGACAGGTAAACAGGTAAACAAGGAAACAGGTAAACAGGTAAACAAGGAAACAGGTAAACAAGGAAACAAGTAGATAGGTTGCGAGATGCGAGATACAAGTTGTGTACGTGTCTACGTGTCTACTTGTATACCTGTCTACATTACAAACAAAACAGGAGTATATATCTATGGCTAAGATTAATTTCGGCGGTGTGGAAGAAAATGTGGTGACGCGCGATGAGTTTCCGCTGGAGAAGGCGCGCGAGGTGTTGAAGGATGAAGTGGTGGCGGTGATCGGCTACGGCGTGCAAGGCCCCGCGCAGGCGATGAACATGCGCGACAATGGCATCAAGGTCATCGTCGGTCAACGCAAAGGGACGAAGAATTGGGACAAGGCAATTGAAGATGGCTGGGTCGAGGGCGAAACGTTATTCTCCATCGAAGAAGCCGCCGAACGCGGGACAGTCATTCAGTATTTATTGTCCGATGCGGGGCAGCGCTCGGAATGGTCGAAGATCGTGGAATGTTTGAACGAAGGCGACATGTTGTATTTCTCGCATGGATTTTCTGTCACGTTCAAGGATGATACGGGTGTGATTCCGCCTCCGCATGTGGACGTGGCTCTCGTCGCGCCGAAGGGATCGGGACGCAGTGTCCGCAGGAATTTTCTGGATGGCTCAGGTATCAATGCCAGTTATGCGGTTCATCAAGACAAGACAGGACGCGCGTATGAACGCACCGTCGCGTTGGGAATCGCCATCGGCGCGGGATATTTATTCCCGACCACGTTCAAGAATGAGGTGTACTCAGACTTGACAGGTGAACGCGGTGTGTTGATTGGCGCATTGTCGGCGATCATGGAGGCGCAGTACAACGTCCTCCGCAAGAACGGACATTCTCCCAGCGAAGCGTTCAATGAAACGGTGGAAGAATTGACCCAGTCGTTGATCCGTCTCGTCGGCGAGAACGGCATGGACTTCATGTATGCCAACTGCTCCACCACCGCCCAACGCGGCGCATTGGATTGGCATCCGCGCTTCCGTGATGCGGTCGCGCCGGTGTTCGAGGAGTTATATGAATCGGTGAGGAGCGGTAACGAAGCGCGCATCACGCTCGAATCAAACAGCCGCCCCGATTACCGCGAACGTCTTGACAAGGAGCTTGCCGCCATCCGCGATTCGGAAATGTGGCGCGCAGGCGCGGCGGTGAGATCGTTGAGGCCGGAGAATTGGGGGAAGGTAGACAGGTAAACAAGTACACAAGTAGACAGGTGTTTCACCTGTGTACCTGTCTACGTGTATACCTGTCTACCTTCCCCGAAAGGAAGACTCTATGACAAACAACAACTACGTCAAAATTTTCGACACCACCCTCCGCGACGGCGAACAATCCCCTGGCGCGACGATGACTTCGGCGGAGAAGCTGGAGGTGGCTCACAGCCTGGCGCGTCTCGGCGTGGATATTATCGAAGCGGGATTCCCTGCGGCCTCGCCCGATGACCTGGAAGCCGTCAGACGGATTGCTGTTGAAGTGGGCAACCCAGCCGTCCCTGAGAATGAGGCGAAGATTCCTGTCATCGCAGGATTGGCGCGGGCAAATAAATCCGATATTGATAAAGCGTGGGAAGCGGTTCAATCTGCAAAGAAGCCGCGCATTCATACCTTCCTTGCCACGTCGCCGATCCACATGAAGCACAAGTTGAAGATGGATCCCGAGGAAGTGATCCAGCGCGTTGCGGAGATGGTTGCTTATGCAAAAACGTTTTGCGATGACGTGGAGTTTTCGCCCGAAGACGCGGGGCGCTCGGAGCCTGAGTTTTTGTATGTGGTGCTGGGCGAGGCCATCAAAGCGGGCGCGACCACGTTGAATATTCCCGACACGGTGGGTTACACCACGCCCGATGAATTTTATAAATTGATCGAAGGCATCATCGCGCACACGCCTGGGATGCACGATGGCATTACCGTGTCGGTGCATTGCCACGATGACTTGGGCATGGCGACGGCCAACACGCTGGCGGGAATTCGCGCGGGGGCACGGCAGGCCGAAGTGACGATCAATGGAATCGGCGAACGCGCGGGGAATACTTCGCTCGAAGAAGTGGTGATGACGTTGAAGACTCGTCATCCTGTTTTTGGGCTGGAGACGGGTATCGAGACTCAGCAACTCTCGCGCATCAGCAAACTCGTCAGCAATTACACGGGCATTGTTGTGCAACCCAACAAGGCGATTGTCGGCGCGAATGCGTTTGCGCACGAAGCGGGCATTCATCAGGATGGAATGTTGAAGCATCAGACGACTTATGAAATCATGCGCCCCGAAGACGTGGGCGTGAACCAGACCAAGTTGGTGTTGGGGAAACATTCAGGCCGTCATGCCTTGCGAACCCGCCTTGCCGAGATGGGTCACTCGCTCGATGAAGTCGAACTCGATAAGGCCTTTGCGCGCTTCAAGGAATTGGCCGACCGCAAAAAAGTTATCACCGATCTCGATCTCGAAGCGGTCATTGCCGATGAATTTTACAAACCGCGCGATGTGTATCTGCTGAACGGAATGCAGGTCACATGCGGCACGATGGGTATGCCCACCGCCACCGTCCGTTTGCGCGGGCCTGATGGAATCATTCACACGCAGGCCGCCATCGGCACGGGCCCTGTGGATGCAACTTATAAAGCGATTGACGCCATTGTCAATGTGCCATGTACCTTGCTTGAATTCAACGTCCACGCCATTACCGAAGGTATTGACGCGCTCGGCGAAGTGACGGTCCGCATTCAAGGCGAGAACGGTAATACCACCATGGACGCGCAAAGCGAAGTGGAATACACCCGCGTCTACGGCGGTCACGGTGCAGATACCGACATCATCGTCGCCAGCGCGAAGGCTTATATCAATGCACTGAACAAACTCATCGTCGCCCAAACCGAAGGCAAAGAAAAAGTGCCGAATGATTTTGGGGTGATGTTGGGGTAGGTATACATGTAAACAGGTAGACACGTACACACGCGTTTTCCTGTCTACCTGTCTACCTGTCTACCTGTCTACGTGTGTACTTGTCTACTTTCACCAAGGAGAAGACCATGAACACCCAAAATGAAAACGCCAACTATGACTTTCAATCTTTCGACGCTCATCCGACAGCGCCCATCTTTCCTGCGGGCTGGGATTTAACCGCGCTTCTTTCCGCGCCGACAACTGATCCTGATCAACAGGCAGATGATTCAGCTGAAGGTGAATCTCACTAACGGAGTTCGGTATACACGTATCTACCTGTCTACTTGTGTACTTGTATACCTGTTCACTTTTCACTTTTCACACTTACCATTAAGGCAAAATATCACACCATGAAACAAACTTTATTTGACAAGATATGGAAATCCCACGTTGTCGCAGAACAACCTGAATCTCCCGCAGTCCTCTACATTGACCTGCACCTCGTCCACGAAGTGACTTCTCCGCAAGCCTTTACAGGTCTCCGCCAGCGCGGACTCAAAGTCCGTCGCCCCGATAAAACCCTGGCGACGATGGATCATTCCATTCCCACCACGCCCATTGGCGTTCCCATTGCTGATGTAATGGCCGCCGCGCAGATCAAGCAGATGGAAGTCAACGCCGCTGAGTTCGGAATCACCTTGCACGGCATGACCAGCCCGCACCGCGGCATTGTCCACGTCATTGGCCCTGAACTCGGACGCACCCAGCCAGGCATGACCATCGTCTGCGGCGACAGTCACACCGCCACACATGGCGCGTTTGGCGCATTGGCCTTCGGCATCGGCACAAGCGAAGTGGAGCATGTGCTTGCGACGCAATGCCTCTTGCAGAAGAAGCCCAAGACCTACGAAGTCCGCGTAGATGGAAAACTCGGCGCTGGCGTTTCCGCCAAAGACATCATCCTCGCGCTCATTGCGAAGATTGGCGTCGGCGGT
Organism: Chloroflexota bacterium; assembly: GCA_037440205.1. Lineage (GTDB taxonomy): Bacteria > Chloroflexota > Anaerolineae > Anaerolineales > Villigracilaceae > Villigracilis. Next base: position 5,746 of record JBBIUO010000011.1, on the reverse strand, counting down.
GGGACGGGTCACGTCTTTGAGTACACAGGCGAAGCCATTCGCGGCCTGACGATGGAACAGCGCATGACCATCTGCAACATGTCTATCGAAGGCGGCGCGCGCGCAGGCATGATCGCCCCCGATGACAACACCTTTGAATATCTGCACGGACGCGAGTTCGCACCCAAAGGCGAAGAATGGGACAAGGCTGTTGCAAAGTGGAAAGCGCTTCCCTCCGACGAAGGCGCGACCTACGACAAATCCATCACCCTCAACGCCGCCGACCTCGAACCGATGATTACCTACGGCACGAATCCTGGCATGGGCATGAAGATCACAGACCGAGTCCCAACTGCCGATTCATTCACCGAAGCCTCGCAAAAAGCCGCCTTCGAAAAAGCCATGGCCTACATGGGACTCCAACCTGGTCAATCCCTGCTCGGCCAAAAAGTGGACGTGGTCTTCATCGGCTCTTGCACCAACTCGCGCATCTCCGATCTTCGTCTCGCCGCTTCATTCTTGAAAGGACGCAAAGTTGCCGATGGCTTGCGTCTCATGGTTGTCCCTGGTTCACAAGATGTCAAAAAACAAGCAGAACAAGAAGGCTTGGATAAGATTTTCAAAGAAACAGGTGCAGAATGGCGTGAAGCAGGATGCAGTATGTGTATTGCCATGAATGGCGATGAATTGAAACCTGGTCAATACGCCATCTCCACCAGCAATCGCAATTTTGAAGGTCGCCAAGGCAAAGGCGGACGCACGTTTTTGGCAAGTCCCATCACTGCGGCGGCAACGGCAATTCATGGAGTTGTTACCGACCCAAGAACGATACTCTAAGTTCCTAACGGTGGTCGAGTAGCGGCGAGCGACAGCGAGCCGCGTATCGAGACCTCATCACGAAATTCAAAGTTTACTTTCAATTGTTGGTCTCGACTGCTTGCGTCTCAACCAGCGGAGCAAACCATCAATCGTAAATCGTCAATCCAAAATCGTAAATCGGAAATCACATGGCTCAATTCACAACTCTCACCTCCCGCATGATCCCCATCCCCGTCAACGACATCGACACGGATCAAATCATCCCCGCGCAATTTCTCAAAGTCACCGACAAGCACGGTCTCGCCGACGCGCTGTTCTTCAACTGGCGCTACAACGACGACAAATCGCCGAAGGAAGATTTCATCATCAACAAGCCCGATTCAAAGGGCGCGCAAATTCTCCTCGCGGGTGACAACTTCGGCTGCGGGTCGAGCCGCGAGCACGCTCCCTGGGCGCTCACCAGCTACGGCTTCCGCGCCGTCATCAGCACCTCCTTCGCCGACATCTTCCGCAACAACTCGTTGAAGAATGGACTCATCCCCATCATCGTGGATGACGAGACTCACAAGATGCTCTTTGATCTGGTGGAAGAAGCGCCTCGCGCCGAACTGACAGTTGATCTGGCGACCCAGACCTTATCCTACCCTGGAGGTTCTGTCACCTTCCCGATAGACCCGTTCAATAAAACGTGTTTACTCAATGGCGTAGATGAACTTGGGTACATACTCGGCTTTGAGAAAGAGATAGCGGCATACGAAGCAAGAGCGTAATTACTAATTACCAATCACCAAAAGGCAACGCATGACCCTACCAAGAATACAAATATACGACACCACCCTGCGCGACGGGACACAGTCTGAAGGCTTCAACCTTTCGGCGAATGACAAGATTCGCATCGCGCAAAAACTCGATGACATCGGTGTTGCCTTCATCGAGGGCGGCTGGCCTGGTTCCAATCCAAAAGACGTGGAGTTCTTCGAGCGCGCCCGCGACATGCAATGGAAGAACGCCCTCATCGCCGCGTTTGGCTCCACCTGCCGCGTCAAAGGCGGGCCAGAGGACGATGCCAACATCAAAGCCTTGCTCGATTCACAGACGCCTGTCTGCACCATCTTCGGTAAGACGTGGACTCTGCACGTCACCGAAGTTTTGCAGACCACCTGCGAAGACAACTTGCGAGTCATCGAGCAATCCGTCGCCTACCTCAAAGCGGACGGCAAGCGAGTCATCTACGACGCCGAACATTTCTTCGACGGCTACAAAGCGGACTCATCCTACGCGCTCGAAACCTTGCGCGCGGCCATTCGCGGCGGCGCGGAGACGGTTGTGTTATGCGACACCAATGGCGGGACTTTCCCGTGGGAAGTAAAACGCATCTTTGGTGAATTGAAGTCTGTGCTTGATCATCCGCTTGGGATTCATACCCACAATGATTCCGAATGCGCGGTTGTGAATTCTCTCGTGGCGGTGCGTGAAGGCGCGATTCAAGTGCAGGGAACCATCAACGGCGTGGGGGAGCGTTGCGGCAATGCCAACCTCGTTTCCATCATGGCTGACCTTGAACTGAAGATGGGTTATTCATGTTTGCCTGCTGGAAAACTGGAGCATTTATATGAACTCTCGCACTTCGTAGCGGAAGTTGCCAACCTCACACCCGATGAGCATTTGCCGTTTGTGGGTAAATCTGCTTTTGCACATAAAGGCGGCGTGCATGTGGCGGCAATGCGGCGCAGCGCGCAATCCTATCAACATGTGGAGCCTGAAAAGGTTGGCAACAAAATGCGCGTGGTGGTGTCCGATCTTTCGGGGCGCGGCAACCTGCTTAGCAAGGCCGAAGAACATGGCGTGGAAGTGGAAGGCACCGAGGTCATTCCTGTCCTCAATGAGATCAAGGAACTCGAAGCACGCGGCTTTTCCTTTGAAGCCGCCGAAGCCTCGGTGGCGATGATGTTAAAGCGGCAGGAATATGGCTACAAACCGCCCTTCGAGTTGATTGACTTTTTTGTAAATGTCGAACATCGTGACAAACGCGGCATCTTTGCCGAGGCCATGGTTAAAGTCCGCGTGCAGGGTGAAGTGCTCCACACTGCCGCCGAAGGCAACGGCCCCGTCAACGCGCTAGATATTGCGTTACGCAAGGCGCTCGTCAGTTATTATCCACAGATTGCAAATTTTCATCTGTCCGATTACAAAGTCCGCATTTTGGATTCAGACCACGGCACCGAAGCCATCACCCGCGTTCTCATTGACACGCGCAATTCCACGTCCCGCTGGAGCACCGTCGGCGCAGGGACGAATATCATCGAAGCGAGTTGGCGCGCGCTGGCGGATTCGATGGAGTATGGATTGATGGTGGCGCATTGAAGGCAGTAGACAAGTAGACAGGTAAACAAGTAGACAAGTAGACAGGTAAACAAGTAGACAAGGAAGCACGTGTGTACGTGTTTACCTGTATACCAAAAAGGAAAATATGAATTTCAACATCACCCTTTTACCTGGCGACGGCATTGGCCCTGAAGTGGTCGGTGAAGCCGTGCGCGTGCTGGAAAAAATTGCCAGCAAATACAATCACACTTTTAATTTTCAAGAACGGTTAATGGGCGGTTGCTCCATTGATAAATATGGTTCATCGCTCACCGATGAAACGCTTGCCGATTGCAAAACCTCTGATTCTGTTTTGCTTGGCGCAGTGGGCGGCCCAAAATGGGATGATCCTTCCGCGAAGGATCGCCCCGAGCGCGGCTTGCTTGCCTTGCGAAAAGGACTCGGCGTGTTTGCGAATCTTCGTCCTGTAAAAGTTCATCCCGCGTTGGTGGATGGTTCTCCGCTCAAACCTGAGAAATTGCAGGGCGTGGATATCCTTGTCCTGCGCGAACTCACGGGCGGTTTGTATTTCGGCTTTCCGAAAGGCCGCGATGTGAAGGATGGCCGTGAACGCGCGGTGGATACGCTTGAATATTATGACTACGAGATCAAGCGCATCATGAAACTGGCCTTTGATCTGGCGAAAGGCCGCAGAAAAAAAGTGACTTCTGTGGATAAAGCCAACGTATTGGAATCATCACGACTATGGCGACAGATTGCGACGAAGATTGGAAAAGAGAATCCCGACATCGAACTCGAACATACGCTTGTGGACACCGCTTCCATGAAACTGATAACTGCTCCTGCTTCGTTTGACGTGGTCGTCACCGAGAACATGTTCGGCGACATCCTCACAGACGAAGCGTCCGTGCTGGCAGGGTCAATGGGGATGTTGCCGTCGGCCAGTTTGGGCGAATCAGCTGTCGGGTTGTTCGAGCCGATCCATGGGTCAGCACCAGACATCGCAGGCAAGGGAATCGCAAATCCAATTGGCACGATCCTCTCAACGGCGATGATGTTGCGTCATTCTTTTAAATTAGAAGCCGAAGCCGCAGTCATCGAAAAGGCTGTGGACGGAGTCATCAGCGATGGTTGCCGCACGGCGGACCTCGGCGGCAAGTTATCCACCCGCCAAATGGCGGATGAAATTATCAAAAGATTGTAGTAACGGCCTCAGCCGTTCTATTCTGCGACTGAAGTCGCCACTACAAAACAAAAAGGAGATTTGAGTTATGGGCATGGAATCCAAATTCATTTGGAAGAACGGAGAGCTTGTACCGTTCGAGAAGGCAACACTGCATTTTTTAACGCCTGCACTGCATTATGGGATTGCCGTCTTTGAAGGTATTCGCACCTATAACACGCCGAAAGGCCCCGCCATCTTCCGCTTGCGCGATCACGTGGAGCGCCTGTTTGATTCGGCGTATGTGCTTGGCTTCCGCGAATTGCCGTGGACGGTGGATGAAATTTGCGAGGCGCATAAAGATACCGTGCGCGCAAATGGATTCAATGATTGCTACGTGCGCCCGTTGATTTACCTGGACGGC
>JBBIUO010000011.1:0-1019 GCA_037440205.1 Chloroflexota bacterium | reverse complement strand
ACGGCGGCGGCTGGAATCTAAATGTGGATTACGGCAAACCCTCGCTGATGATCGCGGTTTGGGAGTGGGGCAATTATCTCGGCGAGGAAGCGCTGGAGAAGGGAATCCGCGCGAATATTTCCACGTTTACGCGCCATCATCCGAACGTAATGATGACCAAGGCCAAGATTTCGGGCAATTACGTGAACAGCGTGCTCGCCAAGACCGAGTCCCAACGGCTGGGCTTCGAGGAAGCCATCATGCTCGACCCCGAAGGATACATTGCCGAATGTACGGGCGAGAATCTTTTCATGGTGCGTCGCGGCAAGCTCATCACTCCTGCCACCGCGCCCGTGCTGGAAGGCATCACCCGTCACACGATCTTCACCATCGCAAAGGGACTCGGTTACGATGTGTTGGAAGAACCGATCTCACGCGACCACCTTTACATTGCCGATGAAGTCTTCGTGTGCGGCACCGCGGCGGAAGTGATCGGCCTGAGCGAAATTGACTTCCGCAAGATCAACGATGGCAGGACAGGCCCTGTGACCCGCGCCATCCAAAACATCTATCACGATGCAATACGCGGCAAGGTGGAGAAATATGAATCGTGGTGCGAGTACGTGGGGTAGAAGAATCGGGATGGATAAAGGAGAACACTTTCGTCCATCCCGATCTGATTGAAAGAAACAGCGGTACAAATGTGGGGCAAAGATGTGTCAAATGTGCGGGGCTTTTATTGTATAATTTTTCCAACGCTCCTTTGCGGAGGAAACCCAATGCTCAACACAATCCGCCCCTACATTACCCGCGACGAACCATTCGGCCCCATCGATTCAACCGACATTGATACGACGGATGTCAAGGCGTTGGGTCTGTTATTCGAACAACATAACTGGATTTACAAGAATCTTCGCAACAGGCCGTCCATCATCATCGGGCGGAGAGGATCGGGGAAAACCTGTTACCTGAGAAGCGTCTTTTTCGACAAGCAAAACAGACAATACGATTACTACACCGAGATCAGAACCGCGCGCGTG
>JBBIUO010000010.1:0-22982 GCA_037440205.1 Chloroflexota bacterium | reverse complement strand
CAGAGAAAATCGGGCTTGGCGTTTTGCTCACGCTTTTATTTTTCACTTTTTATCCAACCGTCAAAGCCGCCACATTGGGACAAATCCAAGTCTGGCTGAACGCCTTCTTCGCGCTTGCCATCCTGTGCTATTTCATGGGCTACGAAACCGCCGCCGGAATCCTGCTTGGACTGATGGCCTCCATCAAACCGCAATATGCGCTGTTCATTTTGTGGGGCCTGTTTCGCGGAAACAAACGCCTGGTCATCGCCATGATCGTCACCGGCGCGTTGGGGTTGGTTGCCGGCGTCTTTCAGTTTGGCGTTCCGCTGTACGTGGATTATCTGCGCGGGTTGAGTTTCCTTGCCCGGCATGGCGAATCCTATTATTCCAACCAATCTTTCAATGGGCTGGCGGGACGAATCTTCGGCATCCGCTACCCGGAGATTTTCAACAACACCAAATGGCGCGGATATTATTTCCCGCCCTACAATGCCTGGATTTTCTGGTTTACGCAGGTGACGTCCATCGCCATCCTGCTGATCGGCTTGATGAAAACAAGAATCAACTCAACGGAAGTGCGAAGCGCGGACTTCCTCCTGATGGGTCTGGCGGCCACGCTGGCTTCGCCGATTGCGTGGGAACATCACTACGGCATCCTCTTCCCCATTTTTATCTGTCTGGGGTTGTTCATTTGGCATGGAGAGGCTTTGAGTGGAAACCGTTGGGCGAAAGTTGTTTTTGTAATTTGCTACCTGCTTGCGGCGAATGTCATCCCCTTTACCAAATTTGTGGCTGATACCTATCTCAACTTTTTGCAATCCTACCTGTTCTTCGCCGCGTGCGGGGCGTTTTTCCTGCTGGCGCTGATCAAGTATCAGTTCCTTCGTAAATCAGCATAAAAGTAGAGCGAGATAATTATCTCGCTCTACAATGAATTTCAGGCGTACAACCTTTGCGTGAGGGAGTCGACATCCTTTTTCACGCGGCCATCGCCGCTGTTGTATTGCTCTTTTATCTTATCAATGGCAGACATGACCGTCGAATGGTCGCGCCCGCCCAGCGCTTCGCCGATTTGCGGGAAGGAAATTTTGGAAACCTCGCGCAATAAATACATGGCGATCTGGCGCGAATAAGCGACATCCTTTGTGCGGTCGCGCCCCAAAAGTTTTTCCACGGAAAGTTTGTAATAATCGGCCACCTGCGTGACGATCTTTTCGGGTTCGAGGTCACTGCGCGATGGCAAAAGGTCGGATAATGCCACTTCCACGAGACTGGGCGTGAGGGAGGAGCCGCTCAAGTCGGCAAAGGCAATGATGCGATTCAACGCGCCTTCCAGTTCACGGATGTTGGACTGCACCTGCTTGGCGATGCTTTCCAAAATCTCGTCGGAAATCTGGCGGCCGGTGCGCTCGGCTTTGGAGCGCAAAATGGCAAGACGGGTCTCAAAATCAGGCGCTTGAATGTCGGCGCTCAATCCCCACTCGAAGCGGGAGCGCAGGCGTTCTTCCAACGTGACCAGCGATTTGGGCGGGCGGTCGGACGAAACGATGATCTGCTTGTCCTGTCCGTGCAGGGTGTTGAAGGTGTGGAAGAATTCCTCCTGCGTGGACTCTTTGCCGGCGATGAATTGAATGTCGTCCACCAGCAACACATCGGCGGAGCGGTATTTGTCACGGAAGGCCTGCGTGGTGTGGGTGCGAATGGCATTGATCATATCATTCGTGAATTCTTCGGAGGAGACGTATAACACGTTCAAGCCGCTGACGTGACAGGCATTGCCGGTGGCGTGCAATAAATGGGTCTTTCCAAGTCCCACGCCGCCGTACAGGAAGAGCGGATTATAGGCGCGGGCGGGTTTTTCCGCCACAGCCTGACAGGCCGCATGGGCAAGGCGGTTGCCGGAGCCTACCACATAGGTATCGAACGTGTAACGCGGGTTGAGGTTGACGTGGCGGGGTTTCGGCTCAGGGGCGGTAATTTCAATCGAAGCAGGAGCAGGCTCAGGGTCGGAGTGTGAATCGGTCTCGTCGGGCTGGGAAACGACAAAGTTCACGGCCACGTTCGAGTTCAATATCCCGATCAACAGGCGGCTGACATTGGCCGCGAGGCGGCTTTCCAGCCAGTCACGAGCATAGGCATTGCGGACACCAACAGTAATTACGCCGTTGTCATAGGCGACGGGGCGTGTATCGCGCACCCAGGTATCGAAGGACGCGCGGGGCATTTCCATTTGAAGTTGTGCAAGTACGGATTGCCAGGCCTGCTCAGCGTTCATAACCATTCCTTGGTGAGATGTGAGGGTACATTAATCCAACCCGCCTCTTTCGCGGCTTGGCAGGTGAAACTGAATGATGCTTCTAAATTTTTTTCAGGGATTTCGATGCGAGGGGCATAAATCCATTGTATCAGCGTGCGTACATTCTAGCAGATACTTTCCATGGATAACAAGGCGTTATCCCTACGTTAAGTTAAAAAGATTTGTTTTTTTAAGGTCGGTCTATGTTAATAAATCTTCATGTATTCAGGTTCGATGACGTTGTGCAATAGAACAGGCGTTTCAGCCAAGCGCGTCCCAAACGATCTCCCTGCCCCCCATATATGGGCATTAACAACCATGCAAAGGCATATGACTCATATTCATCTTAAAGAATTGATTGGTAAAAAATTTTTGAATCATATTAAACGAGACTCGAATTCCTGTGATTCATTTTGCAATCAATCGCGGTTTCGTTCGTTTCAGCGGCGGATGGAGCGCGGAACCCATACAAGTATGGTCGTTCCGTCGCCAATCGTGGATGAAATATCGAATTCACCGCCCACTGCATGGGCGCGGGTCTGCATGTTTGCGAGTCCATGACCGATGGAGGCACGCATGTTCTCAAGATCGAAGCCTTTTCCATCGTCGCGGATCTCCATCAGGGCGCGTTCATTGGTCGTCCACACGGCAACCTGCACATTTTTTGCCTTTGCATGTTTCGCGGCGTTGGCTAAAGCCTCCTGACAGATATGAAACAAGGCCAATGACTGGGCCTGCGGCAGGTCTTTCAGGTCGGAATCAGGCCCGGTGAAGTTGACTTCAGAGAAAGTATGGGCGCGATACTCAGCAATCAGGCGTTTTATGCCGGTTAATAAGCCTTCATTGCCAAGCTGGCGCGGTCTCAGATCGAGGATATAGGCGCGAATATCTCGAATCGCTTCATTTAAACCTTTAATTGCATCGCGAATTCGATCTTTTGCCGCCTGCGGATCTTCATCCAGCGTGAGTTGCGCCCCTTCCAGCGCCAACCCCACGCCATAAATGGATTGAATGATGCCGTCGTGCAGGTCCATGCCGATGCGATCGCGCTCCTCCAGCACGGCAAGACGGCGCGCATTCGTATGCAGACGCGCATTTTCAATGGCCAGACCCGCCCACGCGCCCACTGCAACAAGCATTTGAATGTTTCTTTCATCCAACGGCTCGTTGGCGCGGGTGGCAACGCTCATCACACCCATGAGATTATCGCCCGAAATCAGGGGAATACACGCAACTTGCTGGAAACCGGCCTGCACAATGGCATCCCGCAAGAAGTTTGTGTCGTTTGCGAGTTGCCTGCCAATCAATGGCTGGCGGCTTTTGGCTACCAAGCCGGGATACCCTTCGCCCACTGTGAAAACATTCCGCGTCCAAAAGGCCTCGGCGGCCTGCCCGCGGTGCAAAACCATGCGGAGGGTGTTTTTATCCTCTTCCAGCAGGAATATCTCGCCCGCCTCCACTTTCATGTAGTTCATCACAAGCCCAAGGGTTTTGTTCAGAATCTCGTCGAGTTCCAGGCTCGAGGTCAGGGTGGAAGCGATGCCATTGAGCAGGGACATATCCACGTTGCGGCGGGTCAACGTCAGGTCGCGCTGCTTCATCTGCTCGTACAATCGCGCGTTCGTGATGGCGGTGGCGGCATACGCGGCCAGCATCTGGATGATCATTTCATCGTCTTCGCTGAATTCGGATGCGCCAATTTTTTCGGTGAGGTAAATCTGCCCCAGTTGTTTATCACCGGCGCGGATGGGTACCCCCAAAAACGATTCCATGTACGGATGGTGAAGCGGGAACCCCACCGAACGCGGGTGTTGATGGATCACGGGAATGCGGATGGAGGTCTCCGTATTCATCAACGCACCGATCAAACCATGACCCACCGGGGGATGCCTATCTTTTTTATATCCTTTTCCGACATGCCTACGGAAGTGAATTGCTTCAATTTCCCCTCATCATCCAACACCCCCAAAGCCGCATAACGCGCCTCCGCCTGTTCGCAGGCCGTGGCTACGATCCGTTCGAGCAGGGTTTCGAGCGAAACATCCTTTACCAATTCCAAACTGGCGCGGTGAAGCGCAAACAGACGATCCTGTAATTGTTCCCGGGTCAGGAGCATAAAAGATACCTCCCAGACATTATAATCAGTATTTCACGAAAAGTCTCGTAGTGGCGACTTCAGTCGCTTTTTACCAGAACGACTAAAGTCGTTACTACGTTTTTGTGATCCACTGATAATCAATTCGTTGCTTTTTGATAGAATTTGAAAGAACGCCAACCCTATACTCGGAACGATTTCAATGACCAATTCGCGCATCCCTGGATTCTACAACCTGACCCTCGAAGAACGCCGCGCCAGACTGGCGGACACCTCGCATCTGACTCCGCCCGAGCTTGCTCCATGGACAACCGGCGGACTCTCCGCTGAATCAGCCGACCACATGATCGAGAACGTGGTCGGCATACATTCCCTGCCCCTCGGCATCGGACTCAACTTCATGGTGAATGGACGCGATGTCCTTGTCCCCTTCGCTGTTGAAGAACCATCCGTCGTGGCAGGAGCATCGTTCATGGCGAAACTGGCGCGCGCCGGCGGCGGATTCACCGCCACCACCACCGAGCCGTACATGATCGGCCAGATGCAGGTCATCAACGTGGTCAACATGAACGAAGCGAAGTTGAAAATCCATGAACACAAAGCGGAACTGCTCGCCGCAGCGGATGAAATTGATCCGATCCTCAAAAAATTCGGCGGCGGCGCGCGCGATCTCGAAGTCCGCATGATCGAAGAATCGGCCATCGGGCCGTTCATCGTCCTTCATCTCATTTATGACGTGCGTGATGCGATGGGCGCGAACGCCGTGAACACCGCCTGCGAAAAACTTGCCCCGCGAATCGAGGAAATCACCGGCGGAAAAGTACATCTTCGCATTTTGTCGAACCTTGCAGACCGAAGAATCGCCCGCACGCGTTGCACCGTCCCCGTCAGCGAGTTGACCATGGGTTTCGAGCAATTCAAAGGCGAGACCGTGCGCGACGGAATCATCGCCGCCTACGCCTTTGCCGCCTCCGACCCGTACCGCGCCGCCACCCACAACAAAGGAATCATGAACGGCGTGGACGCGGTGGTCATTGCCACCGGCAACGACTGGCGCGCCATCGAAGCAGGCGCACATGCCTACGCCGCTCGTTCTGGCAGATATACGTCACTATCCACCTGGGGTAAGGACAAGGACGGCAATTTGGTCGGCACACTGGAAATGCCGATGGCGGTGGGAATCGTTGGCGGGGCGACAAAGGTCCATCCCGCCGCGCAGGCCGCAGTTAAGTTAATGGGCGTGAAAACCGCGAATGAACTCGCTGAGATCATCGTCTCCGTCGGTCTCGCCCAAAACATGGCGGCCCTCCGCGCCCTCGCCACCGAAGGCATCCAGCGCGGACACATGTCCCTGCACGCGAGGCAGGTTGCCATCGCCGCTGGCGCGAGCGGCGAGTTGATCGAAAAGGTGGCAAGTCAAATGGTGGCAGAGAAGGTAGTTAGAATTGATCGAGCGGAAGAGTTGGTAAAAACGTATACAAGTACACAAGGAAACAAGTAGACAGGTCTCCATCATGAACGACGCCCTCCTCTGGCAAATCCGTCATTTCGTCTATCAACATTTTGCGGATACGACCCGCCCGCCAAATGTAGATGAGACCGCGCGTCACTTTAGCATCTCAATCGAAGAAGCCAGCGAATACTACAAGGAGTTACACAACCGCCACGCCCTCTTCCTCGACATCAAGACCTTGATCATCCGCATGGCGAACCCGTTCTCAGGGATTCCGACAGATTTCAAAGTCCGTGCCAATGGCAAAACCTATTTCGCCAACTGCGCCTGGGATATGCTCGGCATCCCTGCCGCGCTCCACGCCGACGCGATCATCGAAGCCGTTTGCACAGAAAGCAATGAGGCGGTTCGGCTGGAAGTAAAGGATGGCAAGGTAATGAACAGCGACCTACTTGTCCACTTTCCACTTTCTTTCTCGCGCTGGTACGATGACCTGGTCTTTACCTGAGCGACAATGCTTCTCTTCCAGTCGGAAGAACAGATTGACAAGTGGTGCCAACGAAACCATCTCGAACGCGGAGAAACTCTAACCTTACAACAGGTTTGGGAACTCTCCAAACTCTGGTATCACAACAGAATGTCGGTAGAGTATCATGGACGAAGCGTTGAGCAAGTCGCAGAGATTTTCAGGCAGGCCGGGTTGACGTCGAAGTTTTGGTTCGTTTGATGCGTAAACAAGGAAACAAGTAGACAGGTAAACAAGTTCCATGACCGAAAGAAAACCCCTCACCTCCGAAGAAATTTCAAAAATCGTGGATGGACTTAATCCCATTGATTGGGTTCAGATGGAATTGCTGGCAAAGTTGCCGCCAGGTCAGCGAATTCTTCCGACGTTAAATGCCACTCTCATGATACGAGCTGGGCTTCGTTCTGCATTTACGAAAAAATTTCCTGAACTGTCCAAAGCGGAAATTAATATGATGATACTGAAATATCTTACTCCCGTCAGGATGGAAAAACATGGCTCTATTTGACCTTTACTTTCGCGTCGTTAAAGCGTTGGAAAAAATTGAGGCGCCTTATGTAATCGTGGGCGCATTTGCAGGTTCGGTTTTTGGAATTACGCGTTCCACCGCCGATGTGGACATTATGGTGGATTTACGCGACGAAGATTGCGAAGCCCTTTCCGAACTATTTCCCCTGCCGCGCTATTATGCCGACCCTGAGATGATAAGAAATTCCATCCAAATGGGAATCATGTTTAACATCATTGACACAAACGAAGGCACAAAAGCAGACCTTGTCCCCTTAACGCACGATCCCGGCTATCGTATTGCTTTTGAACGCCGCGTGCGTGAGACGTATCGAGATGAGAACGGCGAAATTTTTGAAGCCTGGTTTGCGCAACCGACAGATATTATTATCGGGAAACTATGGGCGTGGGATGAAGGCAAGTCGAATAAACATCCAGATGATATTTATTCCATTCTTTTTTTCTGCCTGCGCGGATTCAGCGACTACCAGGTTGACATTGAAGAAGTCGCCGAGCAAGCCGCTCGTATCGGACCTGAAACCCTCGACATGTGGCTCAAAACACTTGCGAAAGCGAAGAATGAGATTGAAAAAGGAGATACACCGCGCAAGTGGTAAGAGGCGAGAAAGAAATTATGACCACAGTAAACCTTGATGGTGTTTTAACGATTGCGCCGCAAATATTGCAACTTCACCAAAATAACGTCTGGTTTTATTATCAGTACTTCACGAAAGCGCGTAATTGGCGTTCTCTAACGCCTAATTTGCGCCAGAGAGCGCAAACTACGCGAGGTTTTCGTGATTTACTGATTATGACAAAGAAGCCGACGTGCTTTACGTGAATTTCAAGAAGCCCAATCACGCCGATGATTCTGAACTGCTGGATACTGATATTATCGTGCGTTACGAAGGCGAAGAAGTTGTCGGCATGACCATTATGAACGCCAGCAGAAAAGACACGAAATGACATCTGCCGCGCCTGCTCCACATGATTTGAATGAAGTCCGCTCTTTTGCAAAACATCTTCATTCCCTGGGCGCGCGCTGGCAGGGAGAGATTTTCGGCTGGCAGGCGGAGTACACTCCCGAAAGCGGCGAAAAGCCGCTCGACTCATCCATGACCTTCACCCCTGCTGATTTTTGGATCGGCGAAAGCGGAATCTGGTTTTTCTCGTTGATGTGGGAAAACGGGAAGAACAAAGAGCCCGTTGAGTTTCTGGATGATCGCGGCGTGGTGAAGTAGGCATAGGTATTACAAGGAAACAAGTAGACAGGTAAACAAGTCCGTTTCCGTCCGCGAGTCCGTGACGCGAAGCGGTCCGTTGACAACCATCCGTGCATCCGTTCTGCGAAGCAATCCATTGAGGACCGCAGGCAGGATTGACCTCAGCGTTTTGATATGGGTAAAGAGTTCCATGAGAACAAATAACGAAACTTGGCTTATAAATGAAGGCGGCAGGATAATTGAAAAGAAATCACATGAAGGATTCGATTCTTTATCAAGTTTAGAAAAAGCAATTTATGATTTTTGGATCATCGACTATGCGGTTCGGAATTCGGGAACACTGGAGCCGGTTCGTGAATTGAGTGAAAATTCAATTTCAAGGCTCAAAGAATTTGCAAAAGGCAACGACTGCGGTTATCTCTACTCAATGTTGGAATTAGCAAATGACGAAAACACTTTCTGCAAAACTTACTATCAAAACTTCAATAATGCTTGTAACGAATAAGGCATTTTGACAAGAATGGAAATAACTAAATGACAACCCCTCACACTCACTCCCCCACCCTCCTCAAACCCGCCAAGCCTGTTGGCATCATCGGTTATGGCGCGTACGTGCCGCGCTATCGTCTGCCCGCGAAGGAAGTCGCGCGAGTATGGACAGGCGGCAAAGGCGGACTCCCCATCAAGGAGAAAGCTGTCCCTGGGTTGGATGAAGACGTCATCACCATGTCCATCGAAGCGGCGCGCAACGCGATGAAACGCGCGCAAATTGACCCGGCCGAACTGCGGGCGGTCTGGGTTGGGTCTGAGTCTCACCCTTATGCGGTGAAACCAACCTCCACCCTGGTCGCTGAGGCGATTGGCGCAGTCCCCAACACTCAAGCCGCCGACTGGGAATTCGCCTGCAAGGCCGGCACCGAAGCGCTCGTCGCCGCGATGGGTTTGGTCGGCTCGGGCATGGGCAAGTACGCCATGGCAATCGGCATGGACACCGCGCAAGGCAAACCCGGCGACGCGCTCGAATACACCGCGGGCGCGGGCGGCGGCGCGTACATTCTCGGTCCCGCCGAAGAGTCGCTGGCGGTCATCAACGCCTCGTATTCGTACGTCACCGATACGCCCGATTTCTGGCGGCGCGAATATCAAAAGTATCCCGAGCACGGCATGCGCTTCACGGGCGAGCCTGCCTACTTCAAGCACATCACCGAAGCCGCCACACATCTGATGGAAGCGTCAGGCACCACCGCGAAAGATTACAAGTGGGCGGTTTTCCATCAGCCCAATACGAAGTTCCCCCAACGCGTCGCCTCGGGACTCGGCTTCTCGATGGACCAGATTCAGCCTGGACTCCTCGTCCCTGTGATCGGGAATACGTACGCGGGCGCGGCGATGATTGGACTCACTGCGACTCTCGACATCGCCCAACCTGGAGACAGGATTCTCGTCGTCTCTTTCGGCTCCGGGGCTGGCTCCGACGCCTTCGACATCACCGTCACTGACGCCGCTCCGCTTCGCGCGGGACTCGCCACGAAGACCCAGGAATACATCGCGCGCCGGACGGAAATTGATTACGCCACGTACGTTCGCTATAGAGGCAAACTCGCAATGAAGTAAACAAGTACACACGTAGACAAGTACACAAGGACACGCGCGACGTGTTTACCTGTATACCTGTTTACGTGTCTACTTGTGTACCCTCCATGAGGCACACATGACAGACGTCATCATCGCAGGTATCGGACAAACCGAAGTCGGCGAGCATTGGGAGATTGGTCTGCGCGACCTGGCCTATGCCGCCATTCACGATGCAATTCAAGACGCGGGCGGACTCAAGCCGCAGTCGCTATTCGTTGGCAATATGCTCGCGCCGAATCTTTCGCATCAGGCGCATGTCGGCGTGCTGATTGCGGATTATGCCGGTCTCACCGGCATCGAAGCCGTCACCGTCGAAGCGGCGGGCGCGTCGGGCGGGGCGGCGTTGAGGCAGGGCTATCTCGCAGTGGCAAGCGGCATGGTGGACGTGGCGCTTGTCGTCGGCGTGGAAAAATTTACAGACAAGATCGGCGCGGAAGTGGATGAGGCCCTTGCCACCACAAGCGATTCCGATTTTGAAGCCGTGCAGGGAATGACTCCCGCCGCGCAGGCCGCGCTGTTGATGAAACGTTACATGCACGAGTACGATGTCCCCACAAATGGTTTTGCCGGCTTCGCTTTAACCGCCCACGAAAACGGAGCAAACAACAAGTACGCGATGTTCCGCAAAGCCATCAAACCTGAAACCTATTCAAAAGCGGATATGGTCAGCGAACCGCTCAACATGTTCGATATGGCCCCCAATGCAGACGGCGCTGCGGCGCTCGTTCTGACTCGCCGTGAACTGCTCCCGTCCGAATTTCATCATCCACTCGTGAAGATTGCCGGCTCAGCATCCTCATCCGACACATTGGCCTTGCACGACAGAAAAGACATGCTCTACTTCGACACGGCGCAACTCTCCGCAGGCAAAGCCATGAAGCAGGCAGGGATTGTGTTGGATGATATTGATTTCTTCGAGTATCACGATACTTTCAGCATCTACGCCGCACTGCAATTGGAAGCGGTTGGATTTGCGATCAAAGGCAAAGGCTGGAAACTCGCCGCAGACGGCGGGATAAGCCGAACGGGAAAAATCCCCTGCGCCACGATGGGTGGCATGAAAGCACGTGGATTCCCCGGTGGCGCTTCCGGGGTGTATCAAGCCGTCGAAGCAGTGGCACAGTTACGAGGTCGGGCGGAAGCGAACCAGATTGCAGGGGCAAGGTTCGGGTTGATCCAGTCGCTTGGGGGTCCCGCATCCACAGCGGTAAGTCATATCCTGCAACGATTGGATTAGCAGATCCTCGGCAACATCTCGCCGGGGAGCATGTCAATCAATCGTGTCCCGCCGATGGAAGTCCGCAATCTCACTTGCGGACTTTTCGTTTCGATCACCTTCCCGATGATGCAGGCTTCTTCGCCGTATTTTGTCTTTCGCATCGCGGCGAGAATTTTTTCCGCATCCTCCGCCTTGACGATGGCAAGCAGTTTGCCCTCGTTGGCAATGTACAGCGGATCGAAACCGAGCATCTCGCACGCGGCATGTACCGGCGGTTTGACCGGCAAAGCCGATTCGATCAATTCGATTCCCACTTTTGACTGCATGGCAATTTCATTCAACGTGGTTGCAACCCCGCCGCGAGTGGGGTCGCGCAGAACGTGAATCTCTCCCGCCGACATCATCGTCGCGGTGAGATGATTCAACGGAGCAGTATCAGATTTCAGGTCGGTTTCGAAGCGCAGATTCTCCCGCGCCGATAAAACCGCAATGCCGTGATCGCCCATCGAGCCGGAGAGGATCACCGCGTCGCCAATCCGCGCATTTGCGCCGGAGATATTTGTACCGGCCTCGATCACGCCCACACCCGAAGTATTGATGAAGAGTTTATCGGCGCCGCCTTTTTGCACAACTTTGGTATCTCCCGCCGCGATGAACACGCCCGCTTCCTCCGCCGCCTCGCGCATGGACTTGACCACGCTCTGCAAAATTTCAAATGACAAGCCTTCTTCGATGACGAAGCCGCAGGTGAGCGCGATGGGCCTTGCGCCGACCATGGCCAGGTCATTGACCGTGCCGCAGACCGCGAGCCTGCCGATGTCGCCGCCGGGAAAGAACAGCGGCGAAACGACATGTGAATCCGTCGTCAGCGCCAGCCGTTGACCGTTGATGTGCAACACAGCCGAATCGTCCAGCGCGCGAGGCGCGGCCTTGCCGAAATCGGGAAGAAAGAGTCGATTCACGAGGTCATGACTCAATTTGCCGCCGGAGCCGTGGCCCAGCACCACCGTATCCTTCGGTTGAATGGGAACGGGGCAGGTGTAGCCTTCGAAGTTAATATCGTTTTCCATGTTGTCCTTTGGGGGGGAAGTATACAGGTAGACAGGTAGACAAGTAGACAGGTAGACATGTAGACAAGTACACAGGTTCCATGTTTACGTGTCTACATGTCTACCTGTTTACCTGTCTACGTATCCACGTACTCCCTATGATACCGATAATACGCCGCGCACGCGCCTTCGGCAGAGACCATCGGCGCGCCAAGCGGATTTTGCGGCGTGCATTGTTTTCCATACGCGGAGCATTGCGGCGGTTTTTTCATGCCCTGCAAAATTTCGCCCGCAATGCAAAGCGGAGATTCTTGTGTGACGATCTCGCCGACGGAGAAACGTGTCTCCGCATCGAACTCGGCGAATTCGGGGCGTAATCCCAACCCGCTTTGTGGAATCATGCCGATGCCGCGCCATTTTCGATCCACAGGCTGGAAGACGGTTTGCATAACGTTCTGCGCTGCTTGATTGCCTTCAAAAGTGACCGCGCGTTCGTAGGCGTTTTCCACTTCCGCCTTGCCAGCCTCCAATTGTTTGACCGCCGCCAGCACGCCGCGCAACAAATCCACCGGCTCGAAGCCCGTGACGACGATTGGCACTTTGTATGTCTCGGCAATCGGCGCATATTCGTGATAGCCCATCACCGCGCAGACGTGTCCCGCCGCGAGGAATGCCTGCACGCGATTTGACTTTGAGCCGAGGATCGCTTCCATCGCAGGCGGCACGCAGACATGCGAAACCAAAACGGAGAAATTTTTTATTCCCTGTTTTTTGGCCTGCAACACCGCCATCGCATTCGGCGGCGCGGTGGTTTCAAACCCGATGGCAAAGAAGACAACCTGCTTTTCGGGATTCTCCTGCGCTGTCTTCAACGCTTCGAGCGGGGAATACACCACGCGCACATCGCCGCCTTTCGCGCGGACGTTGAACAGGTCAACGGTGGAGCCCGGCACGCGGAGCATGTCGCCGTACGAGGTGAAGATCACTTCGGGGCGGGCGGCAATGGCAAGGGCTTTGTCAATCTGCTCGAGCGGGGTCACGCAGACGGGGCAACCTGGCCCATGCACCAGTTCGATTCCGCCGGGGAGCATTTCATCGAGGCCGTGATGAAGAAAGGCGTGAGTCTGCCCACCGCAGATTTCCATCAACGTCCACGGCTTCGTGACGACTTCGCCGATCTCTGCCAGCAGGCCGCGCACTTTCGCCGGGTCGCGGTATTCGTCAATGTATTTCACAATTTCTCCGTTCTTAACCACAAAGGAACACAAAGGATCACAAAGGTTTTGCTTTGTGTTCCTTTGTGTTCCTTTGTGTTCCTTTGTGACCCTTCGTGGTAAAAAATCAAACATCCTCATCATCAAACTCCTCCACCTCGCGGATCAAATCCAGCCGCGCCTGCGCCTCCTCCTCGTCCAGCACGCTGATGGCAAAGCCGACGTGGATCAGCACGTACTGTCCCACCTGCGCTTCTGGCACGTAATCGAGACACACTTCCTTGGCCACGCCGCCGAAATTCACCTTGCCCATTTTGAGCGAGCCATCGTTGTAAATCGTTTCGATCTTTCCGGGAATGCTGAGACACATGAGAGCCTCCGTTGTTGGTAATTGGTTATTGGTAATTGGCAATTGCCGCCTGACCTAATGCCAGGCCGCCGTCGTTGGCGGGGGTTTGACGGTGAACGTACACGATGAAATTTTCTTCCGATAATTTTTCACGCGCCATCGCAAGCAAAATCTGATTCTGCCAGACGCCGCCGGAAAGCGCCACTTCGTTGATGCCCGTGTCGTTTCGCGCGCGTTTGCAAATCTCAACCGCCATCGCGCACATCGTTCGATGGAACCGCGCGCCGATCCAACCCGCAGGCTGGTTTGATCTTACATCTTCAATCACGCCTCGAAGCAAATCGCCCAGCACAACAACATCTTCTTTTATTTGATATGGATAATGACTTGTCTGTTGGATGAATCGCTTCGACAGGACTTCCAACTCGATGGCGGCTTGCGCCTCGTAACTGACATCGCTTCGGACTCCGCCCAGGCCTGCTACTGCGTCGAAGAGCCGACCCATGCTGGAGGTGAGCGGCGCGTTCAAGCTCTTCCGCACCTGCTGGCGGACAATATCCACCGCCTTTTCATCCAGCGATTTCATGAACGGCAGGTCGTCTATTTTCAAGCCAAGCGATTCGGCGTAGCCGATGGCGATCCTCCACGGGTGGCGGGTGGCAGAGTCACCTCCGGGGAGGGGAAGATATTGAAGGTGTGCAACCCGCTCAAAGTCCGCGTAGGAAGCGAGCAGGATTTCCCCGCCCCAAATCGCGCCGTCGGTTCCATATCCAGTTCCGTCGAATGAAAGGCCGATCAATTTCCTGTTTTCGAGTTTGTTATCGGCCATGCAGGAGGCGATGTGCGCGTGGTGATGCTGGATGGAGATTCGTGGCGCGTGGTGCGTGGTGCGTGTTGCGTATTGCGTGGTGAAGTAATTGGGGTGCAGATCGTGCGCGATGATTTCGGGCTGCACGCGAAAGAGACGCGAAAGGTGTTCGACGTTTTGCTCGAAGGATTCGTACACCTCGGCATTTTCCATGTCGCCGATGTGCTGGCTGAGAAACGCATACCGCTCGCGCGTGAGACAAAACGTGTTTTTCAATTCGCCGCCGACCGCAAGAATTTGTTTTGAATCGAACGGCAGTGAAACAGGATACGGAGCATATCCCCGCGCGCGGCGCAAGTGGGTTGTCGAAGTTTTTTCAACTCGCACCACCGAATCATCACATCTGAGGTGAATATCGCGGTTATGGATGAGGAACGCATCGGCAAGCGGGGCGAGTCTTTCGAGCGCGTCTTCGTTATCGGTGGCAATCGGCTCTTCGCTGAAGTTTCCGCTCGTCATCACCAGCGCAGAGGGCGCGGGTTGTACGTTTAATTTTTCATCCGTCTGGCTCAACAGAAGATGATGCAAAGGTGTGTACGGCAACATCACGCCCAGCGTATCCATGTTCGGGGCAACGGAAGCGGCGATGCTGCTCCTCGGTTTGGCCTTCAACAAAACAATCGGCTTTTCGCGGCTGATGAGAAGGGCGATCTCCTCGTCGGTCGTCTCGCAATATTGATTGACCGCATAAAGGTTGACAAACATCAACGCGAACGGTTTACCCGCCCTGCCCTTTCGCCTTCGCAGTTCGTTCACCGCCCTTTCGTTGGTCGCGTCGCAGGCGAGGTGAAATCCGCCCAAGCCTTTGACCGCGACGATTTTTCCTTCACGCAAAAGTTGGCGCGCTCTCAAAATGGCGGACAGGCGTAATTCAATATTGGAAACCTGACTACTCGATGAATTTCTCAATTGAACAAAGGGGCCGCACTCAGGGCAGGCAACGGGCTGCGCGTGGAATCTCCGGTCAAGCGGATTTTCATATTCCTTGCGGCAATCATCACACAGGGGAAAATCTGCCATCGTGGTTGCGGGGCGGTCATACGGCAGGTCTTTGATGATGGTGAAGCGAGGGCCGCAGTTGGTGCAGTTGATGAACGGATACAAATACCGCCTGTCACGGGGGTCGAAGAGTTCGCGCTCGCAATCGGCGCAGATGGCAACATCGGGCGAAACGGGCTGGAATGCGCCTTCGATGTGGGTTGAATGTCGAATGTCGAATGCTGGAAAATTTTCGATTGGCGCGTCGCTGAACGTCAACGAATCAATGACGGCAAGCGGCGGCTTTTCGCCCGATAATTTCTCGATGAAAGAGTTGACATGTTCCTCATCGCCTTCGATATGAATATCCACACCGGCGGAGTTGTTCAACACCCAGCCGCGCAGATCGAGGCGGGTTGCCAGTCCGTACACAAACGGACGGAAACCCACTCCCTGCACGATGCCGGTAACGTGAATGTGAACGCCTTTTGTTGACATAAGAAATCCGTGATGCGTGATGCGCAATCCGTAAATTACGAATTACGTATCACGTTTTGCGCTTTTCACCAGCCATTCAACCCACATCTCCATCCCCTCGCCTGTCTTCGCGGAGATGGGAAACGTGACCAGTCCCGGGTTCAGCACCTCCACGCCTTTGCGAAAGTAATCCATGTTGAAGGGCACATAGGGCAGAAGGTCAATTTTGTTGATGATGAGCGCCTGCACGCCGCGATACATGCCCGGGTATTTGTATGGCTTGTCATCGCCTTCGGGGATGGATGCGATCAACACATTGAGATGGGTGCCGATCTGGAAATTTGCGGGACAGACGAGATTGCCGACGTTCTCGACGAGGAGGAGATCAATCTCACTTAACGGGAGGGCTGGCAGGGCATCCGAGAGCATGGCCGCATCGAGATGGCATTCTCCGCCGGTATTGATCTGCACGGCGGGCAGTCCCGCCGCCGCGGCTTTCTCCGCGTCAATGGATGTGGCAAGGTCGCCTTCGACGACGCCGAGGCGAAGCCGTCCATGCAGGGTTTCGAGCGTTTTCAAAATGACGCTGGTCTTCCCCGCGCCGGGCGAAGCCATGATGTTGATGGCAAATACCCCCGCCTGGTCGAGAGTCTTCTGGTTGCGTTCAGCCATGCGGTCATTGGCGGAGAGGATTTTTTCTACGACAGGGATGTGTGTGGGCATGAAAACTCCGTAAAGGTAGACAAGTAAACAGGTACACAGGTACACAGGTACACAGGTTTGAACGTATTTACTTGTCTACTTGTCTACCTGTGTGTCTTTTACTCAACATCAATACTATCCACTCGAAACTCGTCGCCTTGCGTGATGCGTACAAATCCGCTTGAACATTTGGGGCATTCGAAGGTCTCATCATTCGGGCGGAAGGTGTGTCCGCAGTTGCCGCAGGTCATTTCGCCGGGGATGCGCTCAAAGTGAAGGGATGCGCCCTGCGCGATGGTCCCTTCGGAAACGATATCCCAATAGAATTTCACCGAGTCATCCACGATGGAGGCGAACTGCCCGATCACGATGTTGATGTCGGTGATGCGCTTTGCTCCCGCTCCCTGCGCATGGCGGAGTGAAATATCGAGGATGCTCTGGGTGACGGCCAGTTCATGCATTTGCCTGAATTAAACAATTGTTTTCATATATAAAGAAGTAAGGAAAGTCATTATATTAATGGACAACATTCCTCCAATTTTTGCGGCAAAAACTGGTCCCTTTTTCGGGGTGGGAATGCCGGACAAAACAGAATCAGGCAGCAGGTCCGTTTGAAGCGGGGCTGGTCGAGGAGGTCATGCAATCCAATTTCCATTTCGGGTTGGTCAGGCAAGTCAACTTACAGATACTTATCAAGCCCAAGTTGATAGTGTTTGAGAGTCCCGCCGGATAAAATTAGGGTTGCAGAAAGGAAAACAAAAATGGAAATTCCTCGACACTGGCGTCTCAAAAAACAACGATATGGATTGGTGGGTGAAGTTTGCCCTCATTGTGATTACAAGATATTTCCCCCGCGTGATGTATGCCCCAATTGCGGTGATGAAGCCAAGGAATTATTTACTTTTAGCGGCAAGGGTCAGGTCTATTCCTATACCACGATTTATGAAGCGCCCGCAGGCTATGATGCGAATGCGCCTTACACCGTGGCCATCGTCAAACTCGATGAAGGCCCCATGGTCACCGCGCAGTTGACCGACGTGGACAACGGCGAAGTGCAGATCGGCATGCCTGTGGAGATGGTCACACGGAAAATGAGAAATGATGGGGATGAGAGAGGGTTGATCGTATACGGGTATAAATTTAGAAAACGAGCGTAGGCGGCAGAAATTTAGCGCTATTCAAGCACTTTCGACCAGTCTTTCCCATACACAATCATGCCGCACTCCCCGTTATGGACACGGGGAGTTTTTGTTCTTCTGGATTTTGCGTCACAACGGACGGCACTTCCGCTTCACCACTTCAAAATTGTCGAAAAGCAGTCCAGTCGCATACAAACACACAAACGAGGCAGATTAACACTCCCTTTCCATCAACAGGAGCAGGGAACAGAAACCTCCTACGATTATCAATGGCGGCTGACGCTCGATCCGCTGTACGATAAATTTCAACCTTGGACAACGGGCGAACTTCCACACGATGAAATGGATACGGCGATTCACAAACCCACAAAGCCTGCCAAAAGGTGTACAGTCTGTTCACGAGCAGGCGCGACTTTCTTGTTGATGTCATCCAATTCAACGATAATTGGTTTTCGCAATGGGTGGAGGATCATCCGAAGCCAGCGAGTTCATAGTCGCTTGAGTGGGAAGAGACAGGGCGCACCTTTGCCTTCGACCAGCGTAATTCAGGCGCCGTGTCCCAATGCTCATGGCATTCGTCGCAGGTGGAGTCTTGGTGGGAGATGAGGACTTTTAAGTCCATGGAAGAAACCTCGGTACCGCACACTTGCCCTCCCACTCCGCTCCGCTTCGGGGACTGTAGTGGCGGGCAGCGCCAGGGAGATTCATCTTGCGCGGAGCAACATGAATGTTGCGCTACTTTCTCGGCGTGACAGTGAAACCTATTGGCGCATTACCTGGAATGCGGGCGAGATTCTTGATTCGCTCCTGCTGATAGGCTTTCATTTCTTCGGCGAACGCGTCGGTTCCCATCACTTCAAGTTGTGTCAATGAACATATCACAGGCGTATCTTCGCTTCCCTTTGGGGTGATATCGCAGGATATTCCCGCTTCGTTTCCCATGTAAAGGACGCTGTGAATTTCCAGCGGTTTGTAGCGATCCACATGGATGCCCTGCCTGCGTAACATCTTAACCAGCGCGCTTTTGGGGCGGACGATGATGGGCAAATTCTGTTTCATCTTCTCGATGAGTTTCATCGCTTCGTCCACGTTATCAACAAATTTTGGGAGGGGCGCGTTGTTCATGGTTTGCTTGAAATCTCTATTTTGTTCTTGCACGCGCGGCGAATTGGCGCAAGCCCAAATTGGCGTCTTCGATATCGAAAAACTCGGGGTCGAAATCTTCGCCAAACCATTCCATCATTTCTTCGTGTTCAGGATGTTTCGGGTTGGAGATGGCTTTTAGAAAATCGTCATACACCCAAACGCCGCCCACATCTTCGGGCGGGCAGGCGCGCTTGCCTTCTAGACATACGGGATACTGCCTGCCTCTCTCAACGGGCAGGATGGCTTCGATTTGAACGATGTGTTCCCAACTGTCGCCGAAGTCGTATTCGTAGATGAGCTTGAATCCCTTGCCTGTGACGAATTGATTCAGGCGGTAGCTCTTTTCGTTTTTTATGTCGCCGTAGTCGCTGTCTTCGGGCTCGCCGTAGTATTCACCGTCAATGATGAACTGGTGCAGGTGGCTGTTCATCCAGCCCATGACGATTTGCAGGATGGTATGGAGTTGGTGCAACGAGATCGAATCTGGAACCAAAACCCTGCGCCAGATGGGAGGCTTGGAATCGTTCAACGTGACTTTGATTTGGTAGATGGATTTGGGGGCGGGCATGGGATTCTCCTTACGTGTCCGTCGGCGTTAGAGAACGCCGACTACGCGTCGTAGATTTTTATCTCACCATTCACATTCAGGAAGACGAGTCGCGTCTTTGCCTGAACTTTGAGTTGGTCGCCGATTGCCCGAGCATAGCGCGCCACCTGGACATCGTATCCCGCGCGGCGGATGGTTTCGCGCGCTTCGTCGTCAGAGCGGACTTCGTCGGTTTTGAAGTCTATGATCGTCCAGCCGTCGTCCGCACGGTAGAGCAGGTCTATGATGCCGCGTCCGTCGGGGGAGTAGTATGGGAGTTCGTGATGGCGCTCAGCGGAGTCGAGTTCGCGGAAGAAGGAATGCGCGCGCAGGCGTTCGAGCATTTTGCGGGTTGCGTGGATGGCAGCGCGGATTTCGGCTTCGTCGGTGAGACCTGATTCGAGAGCGAAGGGGCGGAGGAAGGAGTCGAAGTCGTCATCGGGGAAGCGCCAACGGCGGAGGGCTTCGTGGACGAGGCGTCCGACCAGCCAGGCGGGGGCGCGGGGGCGTTTGGTCTTGGAGACGATGCGCCAGACGCGCTGGGGCGGGTCAGATTCGCGGGCGCGGGTTTTGTCGTCAGCGAGAGGAATATTTGGGGCGAGGGGTTCGAGCAGATCAGACTCGCGGGGAGAGTCGGTTTGGGAGGTCGCGGCAGGCGGGGGGGAGTCCGAAGCGTCGGTTTGGGAGGAGAGATAAACCGCAGTGTAGATTCCGTTTTCGAGCAGGGGATGTTCGGGCGTAGACATCTCCAAAAAAGGAAAATGGGAGAGCCAGCCATTGAGGGAGAGGCCGTCTTTCTTTTGTTTGACGTGGGCGCTGATGAGGAGCTTTTCTTTGGCGCGGGTCGCGGCGACGTAGAGCAGGCGGCGGTCTTCGGCGTCGTCGAGGTCGGCTTCGTGCTGCGAGGCGAGTTGCCAGGCGGTGGGATGGAGGTCGTCGGCGCGGAGGTCGAGGAGTAATTGGTGATTGGTAATTATTAATTGGGCGCGGGCGTGAGATTGGTGCGCGGCGTCGGCGAGGACGGTGAGGGGGAACTCGAGACCTTTGGCTTTGTGGACGGTCATCAGTTGGACGGCGCCAGCGGAGGCGGGATCGGCGGGGGCTTCGCCTTCGCGGAAACTGACATCGCGGAGGGTTTGAACGTAGGCGAGAAAGTCGGTGAGGCTGACGAGGCGCGAGCGGTGCGCGTCGGCGAGGAGTTTGTCCACGTTGCGGATGAGGCGCGCTCCGTTGGGGACTGCGCTGAGGATGGCGCGGTAGTGGGTGAGGTCGAGGAATTTTTTGAGGATGTTTGCGGCGGGGGCGCGGGAGGAGAGGGAATGAAGTTCTTGGATGATGGCGAGGGGTGCGAGATAGAAGTTAGGAGATAGGGGTTGCGCGTTCGGTTGTGTACTTGTGTACGTGTGTACGTGTGTACTTGTATACCTGTCTACCTGCTCTTTCATACTGGCAAATATTCCGACGGGTGAGTCCGTTTCATTCGGGAAACGCAGTTTGTAAATTTCCGCGTCGGGAATCGCGAAGGCGGGGGAACGGAGGAGTCCAACGAGGGCGAGGTCGTCGGTGGGATCGGCGATGGAGGCGAGGGCGTTGAGGAGGTCGCGGATTTCGGGGCGGTCATAGAAGCCGCGTCCCGCGACGGTGATGTAGGGAATGCCCGCGGCTTCGAGCGCGGATTCATAGACGGGGAAGGCGGTGGAGGAACGGAAGAGGAGCGCCATGTCGCCCCAGGCGAAGCCTTCTTGCTCGTTCAATTGGCGGAGGCGTTTTGCGAGGGCTTGCGCGGCGGCTTGCCTGCCTTCGTCGGCGGAGTCGCCGAGGCCGAGGTGGAATTCGATGAAGGGAGGTTGGATGTTTTCGCGTTCGGGGTTCTGGCGGTAGGCGCGGAGGGGAGCGAAGGGGACGAGGTAGGGACGGGCGGGGTCGTCGGTTTCGCCGAGGATGGGAGCGAGGAGCGAGTTGAGGGAATCGAGCAGGGGCTTGTGGGCGCGGAAGGTGAGGTCGAGGTCAATGAGTTGTCCGCCTGATTCACGGATGTCGGATTGGACTTGGCGAAAGACGGCGACGTCTGCCTGGCGGAAGCGGTAGATGGATTGTTTGGAGTCGCCGACGAGGAAAAGATTTACGATTTCCGATTTACGATTTTCGATTGGGGATTGGAGATTAGTAATTGGTAATTGAGGATTGAAACCCGTCAACGCGTAGACGATTTGGCGCTGGCGGTCGTTGGTGTCCTGAAATTCATCCACGAGGACGGCGCGGAGGTCGGATTGGATTTGTTTGCAGACTTCGGGATTTTCGGCGAGGAGTTTGGCGGTGAGAGATTCGAGGTCGTCGAGGTCGTCGAAGTCGAGGGATTGGCGTTCGTCTTTGCGGGTTTGGTATTCGCGCAGGGTTTGGCCGAAGAGGCGGGTAACGGCGGGGAGGTACGCGGCAACCTGCTCATCGAGGGAGAAGCGGGATTTTTCGGCAAGGAATTTGAGATTCTCGTCGTAGAGGTCGCGCAGGGTTTTCATCGCTTCGCGGACGGTTTCGATGTCGTCCCAGTTGGATTTCTGCCCCTGCGTGGAGGTGGCTTTGCGGAGGTCGGTGAGGGAGGCGAGGCCGTCGTCCCATTTTTGCGCGGCGCGGGTTTTGTCCCATGCGGCGAGGACGGATTGACGGGCGAGTTCGAGTTTGTCGTCGGGAGAGGTGGAACGGAGGGATGTGAGGGTGGAGAGGGCTGATGTCCAAGTTGGGGAATCAAGATGAGCTGCGAGATAGGAGTTAAGAGATAAGGCAAATGCGGTACACGGATTACGCGGATTGGACGGATTCTCACGGATTTTTTCTTTTTCTTTTGAATCCGTGTCTTCCGTGAAATCCGTGTCCAAAGATTTAATATCCAGCCTGCGGCTCATCAATGCTTTGAGAATCTCGCGCAGTTCGTTTTCTTTGAAGACGCCGAACAGCGCGGCGGTTGATTCGTCGGTGGCTGCCCAGGCGAGGGTGGATTCGACGGCTTCGGCTTGGAGGGCGGAGGCGAGTCCTTCTTCGAGAACTTGAAACTGCGGATCGAGTCCCGCTTCGGCGGGGTGGGCGCGGAGAAGTTCGGCGCAGAGGGAGTGGATGGTGCCAATTCGCGCCGCGTCAAGATTTTCTCGTTGAACGTTGAACGTTAAACGTTCAACGCGGGAAAGTGCGTCGCGAATCCGCGAGCGCATTTCACGCGCGGCTTTTTCGGTGAAGGTGATGGCAAGGATGGAACGGATGGGGTAGCCTTGTTCGAGCAGGTGAAGGTAGCGCCCCACCAGCGAGAGGGTCTTGCCCGAACCCGCTCCCGCGGTGACCGCGATGGCGCGCGCCGAATCGGCCACGGCTTTTTCCTGGTTGCCTTTGAAGTGAAATTGGGAGAGTAAAGTCATCAGTGTTCAGTAATCAGTTATCAGTGGAGATTGGTAATTGGAGAACCAATTTTTCTTCTTTCTTCCTCTTTCTTCATCTTTCATAATCAGTAGATCACGAAAACCTCGCGTAGTTTGCGCTCTCTGGCGCAAAT
>JBBIUO010000009.1:22385-23088 GCA_037440205.1 Chloroflexota bacterium | reverse complement strand
GAGGGTTCCCGTCTGGCGCGCAACATTCAACAATGCTTCCTTCATGGCGGCCGTGTTGGGGAAGCGATCCCCGGGATTATATTGCAGGGCGGTATTGATCACCGCATCGAACTCCGGCGAAACGTTGGGGTTGATGCGGCGAATGGGACGCTCTGCAAACGAGAAGGGCGGTTCCAGCCGCGGGTCGCGTCTCGTGATCGTGTGATGCAGGGTGGCGCCGAGGGAATAAATATCCGCCAGCGGAGTGGCCTCGCCGCGATATTGCTCAGGGGGTGAGTATCCTTCCGTTCCGATCATCGTCCCCTTTTGCCCGGCCTGGAAGGTTTTGGCAATGCCGAAATCCACAAGCACCACATCCCCGTTGTGATTGATCATCACATTGGATGGCTTCATATCCCGGAAAATGATGGGATCCGGTTTGTGCCCGTGAATATAAGTCAGCACATCGCAAAGCTGAACCGCCCAACTGATGACCTGATCTTCAGGCAGGAACCCGCTCGCATCGTTAATGACCGCCTCGAGGTCTTTGCCGTGGATGAATTCCAAAACGAGATAGGATCGGTCATCCAGGGAAAAATAATCATAAATGCGGGGGATCGCAGGATGATTGAGCGTGGCAAGCAGGTTCGCTTCCCGTTCGAAGTTTTGCACAATGGTCTGGCGCACGAGAGGGTCCGGGGCGCTGTTGATCATCTCCTTCACG
>JBBIUO010000009.1:10782-22293 GCA_037440205.1 Chloroflexota bacterium | reverse complement strand
GATCACATCCTGAATGCTGTAGCGATCCACAAGCGTGATGCCAGATTGAATTTGCTGGCGGGAGGCGGAACCATTGCCTGAGTCCGGCCCAATGGGAGAGGTAATATTCCTGGTTTCCAGAGAAAACTCCTATGAGTTCTTTGATTATAGTGTGCAGTTAATGGAAATGCAAATACCGAAAATTGCAATTTCGTCGGTGCGGCGGCTTGCAGGGAAAGGCGTTCTACGGCAAAATGTGCAGGTCATGAAGATCCTTGCGGTTAGCGACCAGGTCGTCGAGCGCATTTACACACTCGCAGCCAGCGGCTATTTTCAGGATGTGGAACTCATCCTCGGATGCGGGGACGTCCCGTATGAATACCTGGAATATCTCGTCACCGTATTGAACGCGCCGTTGTATTACGTGCCCGGAAACCATGACCCGCAATACGACCCGAACCGCGTGCAATCGCGAGCCGAAGGCGGTTCCAACCTGGACCTGAAAATTGCCCGCCACAAAAGATTTTTGATCGGCGGCCTGGGCGGGAGCATCCGTTATCGTCCCGACGGCATCAACCAATACAGCCAGATTGACGCCTCCCTGCGGGCGCTCCGCCTGCTTCCCCGCTTGATTCTCAACCGCATCCAATATGGCCGCGCATTGGATATTCTCATCAGCCATTCGCCGCCCTTCGGCATTCACGATGACACAGACACGGCTCATCAGGGATTGAAGGCATTGAACTGGCTGATCCGCATGGCACAGCCGCGTTACCATTTTCACGGCCACGTGCATTTGTACAGGAGAAACCTCGAAAACATTGAATCCGTTGTCGGCCTTACCAGGATCGTCAACGTGTATCCTTATAAGACAATGGAAGTGAGTCATTGAGATGTCAGATGAAATATTATCGTCCCGCGTGCGCGCCGATTTCAGCAAGGCGCGTTTCAAGTCCTTTATCAACCAGGCCATTGCCGTGCTCAAAGGAGGACAACCCACCACCCTGCTTTCCTACGACGATGTCAGGGAAAAACTGCGTATCGGCGGCCCAATTTATCGGGGAGTAAAAACCATTCGCGTGGATCAGATTGCAGGGAGTCTGAACCGCTATCACGAATTCGACCGCGCCTTCCTCCCGAAGGAAGATCAACTCGCCAGCCGCTGGCAAAAAGTTGACCGCGCCTTTTATCAGGATATCAACCTCCCGCCCGTCGTCCTCTACAAGGTGGGGGAAGTGTATTTCGTTGTGGACGGCCATCATCGCGTTTCGGTGGCGCGCGAAAAAGGGCAGGAGTTCATCGAGGCGGAGGTGCGCGAATGCGCCACGCGCGTGAACATCACGCCAAACATCAAACCCGAAGACCTTGAAATTCTCGGCTCGAAGGTGCGCTTCCTTGAACGCACTTCGCTCGATCACATCCGCGCGCAGGCAAACATCAAGTTAACCATCCCCGACGGCTTCGACCGCATGTTGGAACACATCGCGGTTCATCGTTATTTCATGGGTCTGGATTTGAAGCGCGACGTTTCGGAAGAGGAGGCCGTGGCGCATTGGTACGATACCGTGTATATGCCCATCATCGAGATCATCCGCGAGAGCGACATCCTGAAAGATTTTCCCGGCAAAACCGAAGGCGACCTGTACATGTGGACTCTCGATCACCAGCATTATCTGGCAAAGGAACATGGACAGCCTCTTCAATCTCCAGAAGAAGCCGCGCGCCAGTTCATCGAGGAAAATGAATAGGCATGACAAGCGGACTTCACCCTCTTGCAGGAGTCTACGCCGCGGCAGTGACTCCACTGAAGCGCGATTCATCGCTTGACCTGGAAACTGTTCCCGCGCTTTTGCATTTTCTCGCCTCGCGCGGATGCCACGGCGCGCTCCTCTTCGGCACCACCGGCGAAGGGCCATCCTTCTCGCCAAAAGAACGCGAGATTTTGCTTCGCTCTGTTCGCGTGTATCGCCAGCAAGTGCGCGGATTCAAATTGCTTGCCGGCACAGGTACGCCCAGTCTTTCCGAATCCATCGAATTGACCAAACTCGCCTTCGATCTCGGCTACGACGGCGTTGTTGTTTTGCCGCCGTACTATTTCCGCAAAGCCACCGACGAAGGACTTTTCAACTGGTTCGGCGAATTGATAAAGAAAGCCGTGCCATCGGATAAATATTTGCTCGGCTATCACATCCCCGGCGCGGCGGGCATCGGCTTTTCTTTGGATCTGCTCGCCCGGTTGAAAGATGCGTTTCCAAATCAATTCGCGGGTATTAAAGATTCATCACATGACGAAGCCTTTTCAACGGCAGTCGGCCAGCGCTTTGGCAAAGACCTGCTCATTCTCAACGGCACTGATTCGCATCTTCTTCACGCGTTGAAACATCACGCACAGGGAGCCATTACCGCGCTTGCAAATTTAATTTCCGAAGACTTACGCGACATCTGGGATTTGTATCAGGAAGGCAAAGACCCGTCAGAAATCCAGGCGCGTGTCACAAAGCAAAGACATTCCCTGGAAAAGTATCTTCCATTCCCGCCGACGTTGAAAGCGCTCTTGCACAAACTCTATGAACTTCCGCGCTGGGCCGTCCGCCCGCCGTTGGAGGAATTGGACGAAAAAACGGCGGAAGATGCGGCAAGGGAATTTTCCAATATCTCATGATTACAGGGACACGGCGGCGCTGTGTTCCTGTTTTTTTTCATCAGGTAAAATAATTGCATGAATCAATGGCGTCTTCTTTACACCCCCCCTTCACGGGGCGCATGGAACATGGCCGTGGACGAATCCATCCTTGAGCATATTCACCGCGGCGAGTCACAGCCAACGTTGCGATTGTATTCGTGGGACCCGCCATGCCTTTCTTTGGGACATGCCCAGCCGTTTGCAGACGTGGATGTCGAGCGGATCAAATCGCATGGATGGGATGTTGTGCGGCGAGTCACCGGCGGGCGGGCCATTTTGCACACAGACGAGTTGACCTATTCCGTGACAGGCAGTGCGGATGAGTCTGTGCTTTCGGGCAGTGTTTTGGAATCGTACAATCGCCTCGCGCAGGCGTTGTTGTTCGCAGTGCGTGAATTGGGGTTGCCTGTGGAAATTAAAGAAGATACTTCACCCGTAGGTCACGCTTCAAGCGTGACCTACCCGAACCCTGTCTGCTTTGAAGTTCCATCCACCTACGAGATCACGGTGAACGGAAAAAAACTAATCGGCTCGGCGCAGGCTCGTAAAAGAGAAGGCGTGCTTCAACACGGCTCGCTCCCGCTCGCGGGAGATTTAACCCGCATCTGTCAGGCTTTGGTGTTCAAGGATGAATCTGCGCGGGAGAACGCCATGCAAAGACTGCTGGCGCGCGCAACGACGGTTGAATCCGTCGGTGTGGAAACGGATTGGGAAACAGCGGCCCAGGCCTTCGTCAACGGATTTGAAGCGCAGTTGGGAATCCGCTTTCAGCGCGGCGAATTATCCCGATCCGAATCCGAACGGGCAAATGAATTGGTCGGGCAAAAATATGCCCATCCATCATGGACAGAACGAACATGAAACGATTTCTTTTCTGTTTGCTTGCGATTGGCGTTGCTGGGTGTGCGTCAACACCTGGCAGTATTCCGACAATCGAAAGCCAACCATCACCAACTCAGGAGGCCGCAATGGCATTTGAAATTTCCAGCCCCGCCTTTGCAAACGGAGCGGCGATCCCGTCCAAATTCTCCTGCAAAGGGCAGGACATCTCCCCCGCCCTCACATGGACAGAGCCGCCCGCCGGCACGAAAAGTTTTGCATTGATTATGGATGACCCGGACGCGCCGGTGGGGATTTGGGTGCATTGGATCATCTTCAACATCCCCGCTTCCAGCCGTGACCTGAAAGAGGCTACGCCGACCGATCCACAACTCAGCGACGGAAGTATTCAGGGAATCACCTCCGCGCGCTCGAATGGATATCACGGGCCGTGCCCTCCCTCCGGCACACATCGTTATTATTTCAAGTTGTACGCATTGGATACGATGCTTTCGTTGTCATCCAACGCAGACAAGAAGAGTCTGCTCGCGGCGATGGAAGGCCACATCCTTGCGAATGCGGAGTGGATGGGGACATTCAGCCATTAAATCAAAAGACCCTAAAGGTTTTGAAAACCTTTAGGGTCTCAATTTACTATCTTCTATTTCTCAAAAAGGTCGGGATATCCAAATCATCGTTGTTGATGGGTGTGGATGGCGCGGGCTTGGATTCGGCGGGGGCTTTATAGTCCACGCCGACGCTGACAGATTCGCTTGGGCGTGTGAACAATGCGCTCGCAACAGGAGCAGGCTTCTCGTTACGTGTGGGGCGTTCCAATGCGCGGCGCGGGACGCTGGTGCGTTCAAATCCAGTGGCAATGACGGTGCAGCGAATCTCGTCGCCCATTTCAGGATCAATGACTGCGCCAAAGATCATGTTGACATCGGGATGCGCGGTCTCGCGGATGATGGCCGCGGCCTGGTTGACCTCGAAGAGGGTCATGTTCGGGCCGCCGGTCACGTTGAAGAGAACGCCGCGCGCGCCGTCAATGGTGATGTCGAGCAGTTGACTCGAAATGGCCTGCTCGGCGGCCTGCTTGGCGCGTTCATCACCTGAACCGCGACCCACCGCCATGAGTGCCGCGCCGCCTTCGGACATGATGGCGCGCACGTCGGCGAAGTCGAGGTTGATCAAGCCAGGGATGGTGATGAGTTCGGAAATGCCTTGAATGCCCTGATGCAAAACTTCATCGGCCATGCGGAAGGCATCCTGAAGGGACGATTTTTTATCGGCGAGTTGAAGCAGGCGGTCATTTGGAATCGAGATGAGGGTGTGTGCGTGTTCCTTCATCTTGGTCACGCCCACTTCAGCGGCTTGCGTTCGCTTGCCGCCTTCGAAGGTGAAGGGGCGGGTCACCACGCCGATGGTGAGGGCGCCACATTCCTTTGCAACCTGCGACACAACCGGAGCCGCGCCGGTGCCGGTGCCGCCGCCCATGCCCGCCGTGACGAAGACCATGTCTGCACCTTTGAGCACGTTGTACAGTTCGTCGGATGATTCTTCCGCGGCCTTGCGTCCGATCTCAGGATCGCCGCCTGCGCCGAGTCCGCGTGTGAGTTTGTCGCCGAGGCGCACACGGATGGGCGCACGTGAAAGCGTCAACGCCTGCGCATCGGTATTGGCGGAGATGAATTCAACGCCTTGAATTCCCTCTTCCATCATGCGGTTGACGGCGTTCTGACCTGCCCCGCCGACACCTATCACTTTGATGCGGGCAAAGGTTTCGGAATTTGGATTTCTTTTATTCGAGTCCATGTGTTCCTCCTGGCAAGGATGCCATATCTTAAACGAGAATAACGATTTTTAAAAGGGTTTAAATGATTCTTGTGAATCTTTTCTCATTGCATCGCAGCGCGATGATCCCACGATGGATGCAGAAAGAGAAGCCTAGGGCAACAATCGCTTCATCCAATTTTTAATTGCATCAAAATTCATCGGCTTCTCTCCTCTCGATCTGCGGCGTTTTTTATTTCCGCTGATGACGATCGCATCATGCTCTCTCATGGTTGTGGCCCAGCGCAGCAAGCCGACGCTTGTGGAATACGCGGGTGAACCAAGTTTGTCAACGAGTCCGGTTAAATTTTCGGGTTGGGCAGTGCGAACAGGCATGCCCAACACTTCGCTTGCAATCTGTTTGATGCCCGGCAATGCGGACGTTCCGCCGGTCAACACCATGCCTGCGGGGAGCAATCCGTCGTAGCCGGAACGTTTCACCTCTTGCAGGATCAGGCGAAAAGTCTCTTCGATGCGGGCTTCGATGATGTGCGCCAGGTCCTGGCGGTTGATCCTCACGTCGCGATCCTCTCCAAACGGACGGATGGAAAAAAATTCGTTGCTTCCAATCTCCGAGCGGATGGCATAGCCCTGTTGTTTTTTCACTTCCTCGGCCTGCGCCATCGGCAAACGCAAACCGTGCGCAATATCCTGCGTGACGTGATTCCCGCCGACGGCAAGCACCATCGTATGCCACACATCGCCGTTGACGTAGATTGCCAGATCCGTCGTGCCGCCGCCGATGTCGCAAACCGCCACGCCCATCTGGCGTTCCTGTTCGGTCAACACCACTTCGGCGGAAGCCAGCGGATTCAAAACAAATTGTTGAATTTCAACGCCCGCCGCGCCGACACACTGACGCAGGTTATCCACCGTGGCCGCGGCGGCTGTGATGATGTGCGTTTCCACTTCCACTTTGAAGCCGTGCATTCCAACCGGGGTGCGGATGCCCTCCTGCCCATCCACCGTGACTCCGCGCTGGATGACATGCACAATTTCGCGGTCGTGCGGAATGGCAACCGCCTGCGCCTGTTCGAGCGCGCGGTGAATGTCCATCGCATCGATGACTCCACTGGGCACGCCGGTTGCGCCGCGGCTGTTCACAGACGAAACATGCGCGCCCGCGAGACTGACCAGTGCGGTGGTGATTTCCAGGCCGGAGGTATGCTCGGCTTTTTCCACCGAACGCTTGATCGCCTGCGACGCGGCGGCAAGATCGACGACGATACCTTTTCGGATTCCATCCGAAGGCTCGATGCCCACGCCAAGAATCCGAATGGACTTTGCATCCTCCACCCGTCCAACGAGGGTGCAAATCTTGGTTGTGCCTACGTCTATGCCGACAACAATTTCATCCATCTTTGCTACTGTCCATCTTCCACTGTTGTTGCATCCTGCTGAGACTCTTCCACCGTTTCCGTCATTCGATAAAACGGCGCGTCGGGGTAGATCACGCTGATGAATTCCGGGGATTTTCCACGGCTCATCAGAGAATCGACAAGAGATTGATACACACGCACCTTCAAGGGCATGTCATGTGCGGTCGTGCCAAAATATGCCTTCCAGCCGCGGGCATCCTCCCAGCCGAGGCCGTTTGATGCGTCGAAAAACATCGTCGAGCCGGCAGGGACGTTCGGCGCAAGAATGAGAATGGCATCCACCAGTTCCTTCGACATGTACGGCATCGGGCTGAGCGGATCCTCGTTCGAGACCAGACCAGTTGGCGGCGTGGTCAGACCGGTGACCGGAATCAAATTCGATGCCGAGCCGCGCGGACGAAACGCCACGCCGGAGGAGTCGATCCACGTGAATCCGCCGCCCTGTTGCCACAAAATGACGGGCTGGCGCTCGGTCACTGTAACGTAAACATGGTTCGGCAAATAGACATTGACATCCACTGAAGCAAGTTCCGGGTAATTCATTCGGAGGCGCGTTTCCATTTCTTCCGGTTGCACCATGAAAATGGATTGACCGTTCACGCCAAGCGCGGCTTCGATCTCTTCGCGGCTCAGGCGGCCCCCGCCGAGCAGGGTGATGTTCGGCACGTGGAAATAAGGCAGGGTCATGGCGAGATAAATTGCCACGCCGAGAATCATTGCAATCCAAAAGGAGGCGAATCGCCAGTTCCCGCGCAGGCGCAAACGCGGCATTTTGATTTGAGGCCGGTGCAAATGGATTTCGGGGAATCCAAATGCGATGTTGAAGCGGCGGCGCGGCGCGGCTTGCCGGGGCTTGGGTGCGGTCATTGTCGAAGACACCGTGCGCGAAGTGACCGGCGTGGATGGTTTCAACGCCTGTTTTCTCGTCTGCTCCATTTCTTTCCGGGCGCGTTGGGCGAGGCGCTGGCGCACAAGGTCGGCGCGGGTGGGCTTTCGCTTTTCGCTCATGCCGTCCTCCGCCGCTCGGTGTGATCGCGCTGTGCTTTTCGCTCGAACGCGAGTTCGATCAAACGGTCAACAAGTTGGGGATAGGTCAAACCGCTGGCCTGCCACAATTTGGGGTACATGCTGATGGATGTGAATCCCGGCAATGTGTTCAATTCATTCAAATAGATTTTGTTCGTCTCGGCATCGAAGAAGAAATCGGCGCGCGCCATGCCGGCGCAGTCAATGGCTGTGTATGCGCGCGCGGCATATTCGCGGATCTGGTCGCTCACACCTGCCGGCAGGTTTGCGGGAATGAGCAATCCCGAAGTGCCGTCAATGTATTTGGATTCGTACGAATAAAATTCGCGGCTCGGCAACACTTCGCCGCATACGGATGTCTGCGGGTGTTCGTTGCCCAACACACTGACTTCGATCTCGCGCACGTGACCCACTCCGCGCTCGATGATGATGCGGCGGTCGTAGCGGGAGGCTTCCATTAATCCCTCGCCAAGATCGGAGCGCGAATTGCATTTGCTGATTCCAACCGAAGAGCCAAGATTGGCGGGCTTGGTGAAGAACGGATACGCGCCCATCTTCTCGATTCTTTCGATGACCGCGTTCATATCCTTTTCCATCTCACTGCGAAGGACAAGGAGCGAATCCACAATCGGGATTCCATTCGCACGCATCACATCCTTGAAAATGCCTTTATCCATTCCAACAGAAGAACCCGCCACACCTGCGCCCACGTAAGCCACATCCGCAAGTTCGAGCAATCCCTGGAGCGTGCCATCCTCGCCAAAGGGCCCGTGCAACACCGGGAAGAACGCATCCACACCGGAAAGTGTTTCGATCTTTTCGCCGATCTTCGTGGAGCGAATGATGTAAAGAGATTGATACGAAGGCTCCCAGGGCGGCACAACGCGGTCAAGTCCCTCGACGCTTCCTTTTTCAAAAGCATCCAGCGCATTCGGCCCGGTGAACCAATTGCCATCCAAGGTGATGCCGATTTGAATCACCTCATATCGTTGCGGGTCCAGCGCATTAAGCACCGAGCGCGCAGACATGAGTGAAACGTCATGTTCACCGGAACGTCCGCCGAAGATCACGGCGACGCGGAGTTTGCGGGGGGAGGAGGAAGAGGTGGTCATCTAGTCGTTAATTTGTTATTAGAGATTGGTAATTGGTAATTACTAATCGCTAATTACCAATCTCCTGCAAGTTCAACTTCCAATTCAAGATCAACGCCGAATTTTTCGCGCACGGTTTTCTGCGCCAGACGAATCAATGCGAGAACATCCTCCGCCCTGGTCTCGCCGTGATTGATGAAAAAATTTCCGTGCACCATGCTGATCTCAGCGTTGCCGATGCGCGTGCCTTTCAAGCCCGCGGCTTCGATCAAACGTCCTGCATGATCGCCTTCAGGGTTCTTGAACATTGAACCCATGCTCGCACCCGGCGGTTGCGTTGCTTTTCGACGTTCGCTGAGTTGTTCGATTTTACCGGACACTTCCTCCTTGATGGAATTTTTTAATCTCAACAAAGCCGAAAGTACTATTGCATTCAACTCACTACGTTTCAAAATGCTTGTGCGATAACCGTATCCCATTTGCTCGACCAATAATTTTTCGCGTCCGTTCTTCGTCAACACATCGGCCCAGATCAAATTCATCGCCATGTCGCCGCCGAACGCGCCTGCATTTCCATACACCGCGCCGCCAATCGTGCCGGGGACGGTCGCCGCCCATTCCAAGCCCGATAACCCTTTGGATGCGCAACGATTTGCAAGATTGCTGAAGACGACACCCGCTTCACACCAGACCGTGGGCTGGGCGCCGGTATTAAAGAGCACTTTCTTCGCCCGATTCAAAACCACCACCCCGCGCACGCCTTTATCGCTGACCAGCACATTCGAGCCGCCGCCGAGAATGGCATACGGCAGATCATGTTCCCAAATGACCTTCATCACTTCCGCAAATTCATCCGCTGATTTGACCGTGACCAGCACATCCGCCGGACCGCCGATGCGCGCAGAGGTATACGGCGCAAGAGACACATTCTCCTGCACGGCATCGCCAAAATGACGGCGCAGAACAGTTACGGGGGCGGTTGAAACGATCATGTACATCTCGTTACGGTTTCTTTTCCAAATGCTCGATGATCTTTTCCAAAGACTTTTTCTCCAGACCTCCGCCGCGCAACGCGGAGATTGCCGAGAGTTTGCGGGCGGCGGTTTCCAACGCCAGACGGGTCAGGTGCTCATCCACAGCATGGAACAACGCCATCTTCAACGGCGGGAGCGCGATCACCTCGGGTCGAATCACGTTGCTTTCCGACATATCCTTCTCACAGGCTCTTCAAAACGTCGGCGCTGATCTGGTCCGCATCACCGGCGGAAAGGACGATTAACACATCGCCTGAACGCAGGTGCCTCAATAAATATTTGGTCGTATCTTCCAGCGACCCGGTATAACGCGCGGATGAATGCGGCATGGCCGAGACCACTTCCGCTGATGAAAATTCCTGTCTGGCTTCGCGCGAAGCATAGATTTCGGTGACCAGCACTTCATCCGCATCGCCGAACGCGCGCGAGAATTCAAAGAACAGGGTCTGCGTGCGCGAATACGTGTGAGGCTGCCAGACCGCCCAAATGCGGCGATTCGGATATCTTGCTTTCGCGCCCGCCAGCGTCGCGCGGATCTCGGTGGGATGATGGGCATAGTCGTCAACCACGATCACGCCTTTATGCTCGCCGCGCACTTCAAAACGGCGGCCGGTGCCGGTGAATTCGCTCAGGGCATTTGCGGCTTCCTGAAGCGGCAGGCCGAGGGTGGCAATCGCGCTCAATGCCGCTAAAGCATTCTTCACGTTATGCTCGCCCGGCACCTGCAATGAGATATTCACAACAGAGGCCCCGGCATCGCCCATGTTCGTCATCGCGGAAAAATCAAAACCGCCGCGTTGATTGGGTTTGGGGGTGCGCGCCTGCATCCAGTTGGGGCTGTTGATGGTCAATTCACTTTGCACGCTGTAGGAGACGACGTTCAATCCCTTGCGGCGTCCATACGAAAGCAGGGATACGGCACGTTCATCCTCCGCCGAGACGATCAACGTCCCATCGGAGGGAAGCAGATCCACAAAACTTTGAAAGGCGGAGTACATATCCTCGAAGGTCGGGTAGCAGTCGGGATGGTCGTGCTCGATGTTGGTGACGACTTCGATGCGCGGTTTGAGACCGAGGAACATGCGGTCGTATTCATCCGCTTCGATGACTAAGAGACTGCCCTCACCCGCGCGCGCGTTCACTTTCAAATTGTTGAGCGTGCCGCCCACGATGAATGATGGGTTGCGTCCCATCGCGTGAAGCGTCCATGCGATCATGGCGGTGGTGGTGGTCTTGCCATGTGTGCCGGCCACGGCAATGCCGGTCTTTTCAGACATCAGCTGGCCGAGAAAGTCGGCGCGTTTGTAAACGGGAATGCCTGCGCGTTTTGCGGCCTCCACTTCGATGTTGTCGTCCGGGATGGCAGAAGAACGGATGACGATCTCCGCTCCCGCCACGTTGCGCGGATGATGGCCGATGTAAATGGTCACACCAGCATGTTGCAGATCGCTTGCAAACGGCGAAAGCGCGCGGTCAGAGCCGGTCACCTCGTACCCGCTCTCCTTGAGCAGGCGCGCGATGGCGGAAAGCCCCGAACCTCCGATGCCGATGAAGTGAACGCGTTTCATGGGTTAGCCTTTAGCGATTAGCGGTTAGCCATTAGCCATTAGCAGTTAGCCATTAGCCATTAGCAGTTAGCCATTAGCCATTAGCAGTTAGCCATTAGC
>JBBIUO010000009.1:1835-10682 GCA_037440205.1 Chloroflexota bacterium | reverse complement strand
CATTAGCAGTTAGCGGTTAGCAGTTAGTGCTAAGAGCCAGTCGCTAATCGCCAACGGCTAGATATACACTACAATAATGAATATCAAAACAATGATGACGGCAAAGTATATACTTGGTTCGCCCAAAAAACGCGGGGGCATGTATTTCATCATCGTTTCAATTGCCTGGATGATGGCCGGGTCTGTGGCGGGGCTGATGATGTCTTTATAAGGGTAGTTCGCCATGTGATTGTAGAAAAGAATGGAACCCGCAACCAGGTAGCCATTGAAGCCGCCCAGCACCGCGCCGAACATCGAGTCTTGCAGTTTTTCGCGCGCGGCCTTGCCGGCAAAACGGGAAATATTCACAGTTTGGTAGCCAAAGAACACCAGCGTGATCATGATGATGGTGCGGATCCAAAAGATGGAACTGCCGGCCTTGTCCAGATCGCGGACAAGGGGAATGTATTTTTCCAACAGCAAATTGACCGCGAGCGCGGTGATCACACTGAAGATGACCATCAACTCCTTGGCCCAGCCGCGCATGGCGCCGACGATGCCAAAGAGGATGACGTACATCCAGAAGATATAAACAACGCTCATCATAAGGGCTGCGCTCCTGCCAGTTTAACCAACTGGCTGGCGATACTGTCCGCCGCATCGGGGTGCGATAAAGCCTTCATCGCGGCGCGCATGGATTCGAGTTTGTTTTTGTTCAGCAACAAGTCTTTCACCACAGACAGGAGTTTCTCTTCCAGCAGTTCATCCTGTAAAATGACGGCGGCATTGCGTTCGGCGAGAAAATCGGCGTTGACCTTTTGATAGCGCCAGGCATACGGATACGGCACAAGCACGGCAGGCAGACCAAAGAAGGGATATTCTCCCAGCGTGGATGCTCCCGCGCGCGAAACGACCAAATCTGCCGAGGCAAGCGCCGCGCCCATTTCGTGCGAATACGGCATGGCATGATAACGAGATTTCAAATGTGCGGGTAATTCCTGCGCGGCTTTTTCGATGACGGGCCAATCCAGCGAACCGGTGATGTGAATGACTTGCGCCATCCGGAGTAATTCATCGAGATGCTTCAGCACGGCCATGTTGATGGAGCGCGCGCCTTTGCTTCCGCCGGTGATGAGCAGGGTGGGCTTTGCCGGATCAATGCCGAGGCGCTGAGTCGCTTTTTCGCGGGACCAGGCTGAGAGGTCGGAGCGAAGCGGGTAACCGGTGGGGACGAGTCTCTCCGGGTGTGGGAAAAATTTCCTTGAGTCGGGAGCGGTCACGGTGACGACATCTGCAAAACGCGAAAGGAATTTGAGCGCGAGACCCGGCTCGATATCCGGCACGTACAACGCGGTTGGAATATTCCGACCGGCAACAGCCATGGGCGCGGCAACAAAGCCGCCGGTGAAGAAGAGCGCATCGGGTTTGAACTCGCGCAGAATGCGGCGCGAAGCCTGCACGCCGCGCGCGAGTTTTGCGATGTTGCCCGGCAATGCGCGGAGACCGACGCCATGCACGCCCGCCGCCGGAATGGAGCGAAATGGGATGCCCGCGCGATTCACGAGTTCCTCTTCCATGCCGCCTTCACCACCGACCCAAAGAAAGGATGAAGGATGAAGGATGAAGGATGAAGGCTGGGAGGCTGGAAGATCATCAGCCGGTGAACCTGCAACCTGCAAACTTTCAACCTGCAGCCTTTTCAGCGCTTCGAGAACGGCGAGCGCGGGATAGACTCCGCCGCCCGTTCCACCAGCGCAAATTAACAACCGCACTGTACGACCTCCATTCTTCATCCGAGATTGTGCCTTCGCCCGTTTGGCGGGAGATATTAAAGAGAATGCCGAGCGCGGCAAGCGTTGCCACAAGATTGGAACCGCCCGCGCTGATGAAAGGAAGCGCGTTGCCGGCAAACGGCAGAAGACCAACCATCACAGCCATGTTGACCAGCGCCTCCATCGCGATCCACGTGACGAGGCCGGTGGCAAGGAGCGTTCCGAGCATATCGGGCGCGCAGCGCGCAATGACCAGCCCGCGCCAGACGAGCGCGCCGTACAAAACGATCAAACCAATCGAGCCGAACCAGCCAAGTTCTTCGACCACAACGGCGAAGACGCTGTCTGTCGGCGGCACGGGCAGGCCGGTGAGTTTGGATTGCGACTGCCCGAGGCCAACGCCGAACCATCCGCCGTTGACGATGGCTTCAAACGAACGGCGCACGTGATACGAAGCCTGCAACGGGTCTTTGATGCCTGCGAGAAAATCATCCACGCGCTGTTGGCCGGTGACGCTGACCGAAGCCACCACCCACCCGGCAATCACGGCAACGATGAGCAAAACGCCGATCTGTTTCAAATCGCCGCCTGCGAGGAAGAAGAGCAAACCGCCGAGCATCAGCACGGTGGCGGCGGCGCTCAGGTCGGGCTGTTGGTAGATCAAGCCGCCGACCACACCGAGGATCACGCCCAGCGGAATCAGGCCGAGCGAAATATCGTGCAAGTGCTGTCGCTTCGCATACAGCCACACGCTGAGATACAAAATCGAAACCAGTTTCGCCAGTTCCGAAGGTTGAACCGAACCGCCGAGAATGGCGCGTTTCGCGCCGAAACGAATTTCATTCATCAGCAAAACGATGATGAGCAAGCCGATGGTCAACGCCATGGCAGGCACAACCAATCTGCGCCAGTGGTGATAATCGAAAAATGCAAGGACGAGCGCGGCCAGCAGGCCAAGTCCAAGCCAGGTGAGTTGGCGGTTGAACATGTACATCGCATCGCCGTACGCGCCGAGCGAAAAATCCCACGAGGAGGAATACAACATCGTCAGCCCAAATACGATCAACGCCACCACCACCACGAGCAATGGCATGTCGAATCCGCGCAACAGGCGCGAACGCTGTGAAGCATTCGTTGAATGTAGTTGTTCGTTTACGAAAGTTCCAGCACCCATTTTCTAAAGGCTTCTCCTCTCTCTTCAAAATCCTTGAACTCATCGAAACTCGTGCCGCCCGGCGAAAGCAGGACGATGTCTCCTGAAGTGGCGACTTCCGCGG
This sequence comes from Chloroflexota bacterium, assembly GCA_037440205.1. GTDB lineage: Bacteria > Chloroflexota > Anaerolineae > Anaerolineales > Villigracilaceae > Villigracilis. The sequence continues at coordinate 7,654 of JBBIUO010000009.1, read as the reverse complement.
CAAGAGCGACCGCCTCCTTCAGTCCTTTCGCGCGGCGAATGTCAACGCCTCGCGCTTCGCGCCCGCCGACGGCTGATACGGCTTTCTGAATCATTTCTGCCGCCTCGCCAAAGACCACGAGATGATCCACACGCTGGTGAATCAACTTTGCAATTTCATCCCAGGGCAATTTTTTATCGCGCCCGCCGAGCATCAACACGATCGGTTCATCGAACGCCTTGATGACCGCAATGCTCCGCTCTGGCGCGGTGGCAATCGAGTTGTTGTACCAGCGCACGCCGTTCCACTCGCGGACAAGTTCCAGGCGATGCGGCACGCCACGAAATTCTTCCACGGCTTCGAGCATGTCATCCAATTTAAACCCGGCGGCATGTCCAATGGCAAACGCGGCCAGGACATTGGCTACGTTGTAGTCGCCGCGCAATTTGATTTTCTCGCGCAGCATCAAAGGCAAATAGGCATTGCCATCGCGCAGGTTCAATAACCCATCATGAAAATATGCGCCATCGAGTCCTTCATCCAGGTCATGCAGGCTGAAGGCGAGCAATTTGCCTTTCACTTTGTTTCGTAAATCCCATGCGCCTTTGTCGTCTCGTCCGAGGATGGCTGTGTCCTTTTCAGTCTGAAAATCCAAAATGCGAGCCTTGGCGGTTGTGTACGCTTCCATCGTGCCGTGACGATCCAGATGATTCGGCGTGATATTTAGAATGGCCGCGATGTTCGGCGAGATGGTCATCTGCTCCAATTGGAAGGATGAAATCTCGAGGATGGCTATGTCATCGGCAGTCATGTCGTCCACGTAGTTGATGAGCGGGTCGCCGATGTTGCCGCCAACGAAAACCGAAGGATGAGTGATGAAGGATGAAGGATGAATACCCCTCATAGAAGGTGATTTTTCATCCTTCATCCTTCCGCCTTCATCCTTTGCCTTTCTTGCCATTTCGCCCACCAGCGTCGTTGTTGTGGTCTTGCCTGCCGAGCCGGTGATGCCGATGGTTTTGCACGGGGCGACTTCCATGAAAATCTGTGTGTCGTTCGAAAGCGGAATTCCGCGTTTGACCGCTTCCTGCACGATGGGCAGGGTCAATGGCACGCCGCCGGAAAGGCAAAGAACGTCGGTTTTATCCAGCAATTCCAACGGGTGGCCGCCCAACGCCCATTCCACGTTCGTATCCGCGAGAGATTCACGGGCGGCGGCAAGTTCATCCGCACCGCGCGAATCGCTCAAGGTCACGTTTGAACCGTGACGGGAGAGCCAGCGGGCGAGGGCAATTCCCTGCCGTGCGGCTCCGAGGATGAGGGTGCGGGTGGAGTTCCAGTTGGTCATAATGCGAGTTACAAGTTACGAGTTACGTGATACGTGGTACGTATTTACCTGTGTACTTGTGTACCTGTCTTCTTATACCTGCGACAATCCAATTCCAATCAACGCGGCCATCAGGCCGATGAGCCAGAAGCGCTGTACAACCTGCGTTTCGCTCCAGCCGATCAACTCAAAATGCAAATGGATGGGCGCCATTTTGAAGAAACGCTTGCCCTTCGTCCATTTGAAATAAACGATCTGGATCACGTCGCTGACCATTTCCGCCAGCGGGATGATGCCAATGACCAACAGCATCGGCCATTGTCCTTCCATCAATGCCACCACGGCCAGCACCGCGCCCAACGGGAGCGAACCGGTGTCGCCCATGAACAATTCCGCCGGGTGGACGTTAAACCACAAAAAGCCAAACAGCGCGCCAACCAATATGAAACAAAAACGCGCAAGATAAACCTGTTCCTGCATCAACGCAATGCCGCCGAATGCGGCAATGGCGGTTGCGGCGATCAAACCGGCGAGGCCGTCGAGCCCATCGGTGAAGTTGATCGCATTCGATTCCGCGACAATGATGAAGGCGGCAATCGGCACGTACCACCAGCCCAACTCGATCTCGAAGAACATGCCCGGAAAATACAGGTCGGGAACATCCATTTGATATTTCAAAACGTAGGCAGTGACAAGGGCCAGCATAACCTGGAACATGAACTTCGTGCGGGCGCGCATCCCGTCGCCGCGGCGTTTTCCGCGAATGCCCTCCCAATCGTCCACTGCGCCGAGAACGGCGAAGCCAGCCATCACCGCCATTGGCACGAGGATGGAACGTCCCACGCCAAAGCCGCTGGTGGTTCTGCCGAGCCAGTCCACGGCGTTGAGCAATCCGCTGAACAACAGCACCGGGAAAATGAACATGACCCCGCCCATGGTGGGCGTGCCCATTTTTACGCCGTGATGACCGGGTTCCTCCACGCGAATGACCTTGCCAACCTTGTAATGGCGCAGGATGCGAAGCAGAGGCCCGCCCCAAATGACCGTCATGATGAAGGCAAGCCCGGCAAGGCTGAGGGAAAGCGCGATCTGTCTCACGATTGAATCTCCAATGCGGCGGTGATGCGATCCATGCGCAGGCCGTGCGAGCCTTTGATGAGCAGGGCATCGTTTGAAGTGAGGTTCTTGTTGAGCCAGTCAATGATCGGCTCGGAGGAATCGAATTCAAAAACGTGCGCAGGTTTCATGCCGGCGCGGCGCGCGGCTTCGGCGATCATGCGCGCGCGGGGACCAAGCGTAAGAAGAATCTTCGCCACCTGCGCGGCGCGCAAGCCGACGATTTCATGTCCCTGTTTTTCGTAGGGACCGAGTTCGAGCATGTCGCCCAACACGGCGATCTTGCGTCCGTCCATTTCGTCGAGCAGGTTGAGCGCGGCCAGCGTTGATTCCGGGGAGGCATTGTAGGTGTCGTCCAAAATCAGCGCGCCAAGTTTACTGCGGACGGCCACGAGGCGCAGTTGCGATTGTCCCTGCGAGAGGCCTTCGAAGATTTCCTGCCAGGTCAGGCCGTCGTTCAGTCCAACTGCGGTGGCGCGCAAGGCTGTGTGAACGGAATGACGCCCAATCATGGGAATGTGGGAATGAACGGTCTCGCCTTTGTGATGCAGGCGGAAGCGAATGCCATCGAGGCCGAGTCCCTCGATTTGGTCGGCCCAGAGATCGGCTTCCGGCGAAAGCCCGTAGAAAAACACCTTCGCTTTCGATTTTTCTTCCATCTTGCGAACCCAGGGATCGTCGAAGTTGAGGATGGCAACGCCATCGGATGGAAGCGCCTGGATCAATTCGCTTTTGCCGCGCGCGATGGCTTCCTGCGAACCGGCGCGTTCGGCATGGACTGTGCCGACGTTGGTCACAACGCCGATTTGGGGCTGGGCAATGTCGCACAGAAATTGAATCTCGCCGGGTACGTAAAATCCCATTTCGAGGACGGCGCGTTCGTACCCGGAACCAAGCCGCAAAATCGTGAGCGGCAGGCCGATCTCGTTATTCAAATTGCCGGGGTTTCGCAGAGTGCGGTAGCGCGTGCCAAGCACTTCGGCGATCATTTCCTTGGTGGTGGATTTGCCCACACTGCCGGTAATTCCGATCACGCGCAGATTCAGTTTGCGGCGCCAGAAGCGGGCGATCTGTTGCAGGGCGGAGACGGTGTTATCCACGTGGAGGCAGAGGGGGGCGGAAAGGTCAAGGGGAGAGTCTGCCAGTAGACCGGCGCGCAGGTCGAGGGTCCGAAAAGAAGCGGGCAGTTCCTTCTGGATTAAAGCAAAAGACGCCCCCCTCTTGAACGCATCTGCAATGAAGTCATGCCCGTCCACATTTTCACCGGGAATGGCGACGAACAGCGACCCGGGAATCACCTGGCGCGAATCGATGGCCGCTTCGGTGATGACGGCGTTTGCGTTCGCAATGCGAACCGAGGTGATGGCTTCAAGGACTTCTGCGAGTGTGAGCATGTTTATTTTGCAACGAGTTGCTGGCGAATAATATCGGGAGGAATATCGAGGAGGATGACGGTCTTTTCGGCTATTTGGGCAAAGACGGGCGCGGCGGTCTCCGAGCCCCAAATGGAGGCGGAAGGCCGTTCGAGCCAGACGTAGATCATGAATCGCGGATCGTCCACCGGGCCCCAGCCGATGAAGGAGGCATTGGTTTGCGTGGTGTCGTAAAACCCGTTGACGGGGATTTGCGCGGTGCCGGTTTTGCCGGCAATGCGATAGCCCGGCAAGAGCGCAAGCGAACCTTCCGATTCGAGCGAGACGGCCAACATGCCGGAAAGCGTCTCCGCTGTCTGCGCGGAGATAGGCGAGCCGGCAAATTGGGCGGGGACGTCATACTGGCGCCCGTCGCGCATCATGGCATAGAGCGCGTGCGGCGTGACCATGCGGCCATGGTTGGCGATGGAGGAGGCGGCCATCATGAGTTGAATGGGCGTGGCGGTCACCCCCTGACCGAAGGCATTGGTGCCGAGGTCAACGGGATACCAGTCGGCGTCGCCGGGGATCTTGAGCCTGCCGGGAACCTCGCCGGCAAGGTCCACGCCGGTCATCTGGCCGAGGCCGAAGTTATCCATGTAACTGTAGAAATTCGTCGCGCCCATTTGCGTGGAAAGCGTGGCCATGCAGACGTTGAGCGAATGTTGCAGACAGCCGGTCATATCCTGCACGCCCCACGGTTCCTGATTCCAATTTTGGATGGTGGCCCCGCCGACGAGGATGGAGCCGGTGTCGAGGTAGGTTGTGGAGGGTGTTACACTGCCGCTATCCAGCGCGGCGGCCATCGTCAAAATTTTGATGACCGAGCCGGGTTCGTAGGGGATGGAGATGGCGCGGTTGAAATCGCCGGCGGTGTCGTAGATCGAGCCGTAATTCCAGAATTGATTCAAGTCCATGCGCGGGGTGACGGCCATCGCAAGCAGTTCGCCGTTGCGCGGATCCATGACGACGATGGCGCCGCTTCGCGCGCCGTATTCCAAAATGGACGAGTCCAGGATTTGCTCGGCGGCGGCTTGCAGGTCACGGTTGATGGTGAGGACAAGCGTGGTGCCGTTTGGCACGCGCGGAATCTCGAACGCCTTGTTCGGGTCGGTGGGGACGAGCACCTGCACGGGGTTGCCGGCAAGCAGGGTATCGTATTTCTCTTCGATGCCGAAGTAGCCGCGTCCCTCGCGGCTGACGAAGCCGATGATGTTGGAGGCGAGGGAATATTCCGGGTAACTGCGCTGCGGATGTGATTTGAATTGGAGGCCGGTCAAGCCGCCGTACGTTCCCTCCGCCGCCTGTTCCTGCAAAGCCTTCTTTAACTCCTGAAGCCTCTCGGCCTCGGGCGCTTCGACATAATCCGCGATGACCACGTAGGAGAGTCCATCCGGCGGATCGAGGATCAAATCCAGGATGCGAGAATAATCCACGCCGGTTTCCGAACTGACTGCGAAGGCAATGGCGTGAGGGTCTTTGACCGTGTTCAAATCCACGCCGAGTTCGTAAACGGATTTGTTGCCGGCCAGCAGGTGTCCGTTGCGGTCATAAATCTCACCGCGGTCGGGATAGAACGTGCGCAATTCGTAGGCATAGCTCGAGGCTTGCTGACGAAAGGCGGCGGCTTCGACGCTGTTTTGAATGCGCGTCATCTGCACGATGATGGCAAGCGCGATCAACCCCATGACGAAGGTCAACACCTGGGTGCGGCGCGCGTACTGCTGTCTCATTGCGTGCCTCGCGAGGAGGAGGATGTGATCTTTTCATCCATCCATTCCAGCAGGGATTGGTTGTATTCCGGGGGGAAGGTCAATGCGCTCAATTGCGGCAGGGGCGCGGCGGAAAGAATATCTGGTTCGAGCACGAGATAGCCCGGCACAACAAGATATTCCGCTTCGCCGGATACCATTGGGCGATAGCCGAGTTCCAGCGCGCGTTGTTGCATGACGCTGGAGGAGGTCAGGGAGGCGAGTTGTGTTTCC
>JBBIUO010000009.1:0-1820 GCA_037440205.1 Chloroflexota bacterium | reverse complement strand
GCTGATTTTCGATGATGGCAGAGGTCAAATCCTGTATTTCGCGCCCGGCAATGGCGGCCTGCGAGGTCACATCCAGATAAAGTGTGGAGACCATGGCCAGCGCAACCACCATCAGCAATGCGTTGCCGATCCACTGGCGTTGAATTCGCCAGGGAGCGACTTTGTAAGCATGAATATAGCGGTGTACATTTGGCAGGTTCATGGCACTACATCTTTTCAACAACTCTAAGTTTTGCGCTTCGCGCTCTTGGGTTTTCCTTTATTTCTTCATCAGTCGGCAATATCGGTTTTTTATTGATTAACTTCACAATGGCCTTACGCTCTTCTTCATAAATTCGTTCGTAAGGCGGGTTGACGATATCTTTGCTCTGCTCGCGGAAATATTCCTTGACGATTCGATCTTCCAAAGAATGAAACGAGATCACTGCGCATCTTCCACCTGACCTGAGGGCTGCTACGGCTTGCGGAAGCGTGATCTCCACTGCGGCCAATTCCTCGTTGACGACGATTCGCAACGCCTGGAAAGTCTGCGTCGCCGGGTGGACTCGATCCCCTCGTCGGGGAGATGCTTTTTCGATAACGGCAACCAGTTCACGGGTCGTGTGAAGCGGTCTATTCGTCACGATGGCTTTGGCAATCTTGCGGGCGTCGCGGTCTTCTCCGTAGCGGAAGATGATGTCGGCCAGTTCCTTTTCACCATAGGTGTTGATGATGTCTGCCGCGCTCATCGTCACGTGCGGGCCGAAGCGCATGTCGAGCGGGCCATCCTGCATGAAGGAGAAACCGCGTTCGGCATTGTCGAACTGCATCGAAGATGCGCCCAGGTCGAGCACGATGCCGTCAATCGAGTGCCACTTCAATGAAGCGAGTTGCTCGCCGAGGGTGATGTGGGAGGCTTGCACGAGATGAATGCGCTGTTCGTAAGGAGCCAAGGTCTCACGAGCGAGCGCCAAAGCCTGCGGGTCTACATCGAGACCCAGCAAAAGCCCATCTGGCGCGCAAGCCTCCAAAATGCCGCGTGCGTGACCGCCCGCGCCTAACGTGCCGTCCACATACCGTCCGCCGTTGCGAGGTTGCAGAGCGTGTATAATTTCCTGGTAAAGTACAGGTTTGTGACTCATCGTGTAGTGGCGACTTCAGTCGCCCCTAGCGGCTGAAGCCGTTACTACGTTTTCGCTTTTGAAAGATCCAGCGTGGAGAAGCGTGCGTTGTTGGCTTCTGTATCCTGCAATTGAGCCATCTGCTCATTCCAAAGTGCAGGAGTCCACACTTCAAAGTACTCGCCCTGCCCCGCCACGATCAACTCGCCGTTTTCAATTCCGAGATAAGCGCGCAGGTTTTGCGGAACGAGGATGCGCCCGACCTTATCCACTTCAACGGGATAAGCATTTGCAAGAATCAAACGGCGCAGGAGACGAGCCACCGGGTCGGCCAGGTTCATGGCTTCGATGCGTTGATAAACCTGTGTAAAATAGGCCGTGGTCATCACCATCAGGCATTTGTCGAATCCCTGTGTGATGTAGGCGCCGCCTTCCAACGACTGACGATAAGGCGCCGGGATCATCAGGCGTCCCTTGTCATCGAGGTTGTGTTGGAAGTGACCCAAGAACATTTGTGCTACAATTCCTTTTAATGCGACGAACGCCGGGCATCCCGGCGTCCTTACCACTTTCTACCACTTCTTCCCACATTATACAGGTTTGCGGGCAAAAATCAAGTGGCGAGGGCGGTTCGTTTTATTTCATTTAAATGACAATTTGGTAATTTCCATGCAAAAACCCCCTACCTTCTCACTACTCGAAGCCTCAAACTGGCGGGAC
>JBBIUO010000008.1:0-23653 GCA_037440205.1 Chloroflexota bacterium | reverse complement strand
GTAACCGCTTCGCGTCAGTCGTTCGGGCAAAAAGCGACTGAAGTCGCCACTACGAGAACCTTTCATGAAGTACTGATAATGCGGAAACAGTTTTTGTTTGAAGGAGTAGAAAACCATGTCACAACCCATTGCCCATGAAGATTTTTTCAACAACCTGATGGGATTGCTCGACGAAACATTCGACAACACCCACGGCATTTACCTCGATAAAGACACGTCTCTTTTTCGGACCCTTGAAACTGTTTCGGCGGAAGAAGCATCGATTCCCGTCGGCGGAAAGTGCGCCTCGCTCGCCGCGCAGGTTGCCCACGTAATCTTTTACCTGGAAGTACTCGAACGCTACGTGGTCCATCACGATACCAGCCGCGTGGATTGGGGCGCAATCTGGCGCACGGTGGAAAAGGTCACGCCAGAGGAGTGGGCCGCCTCGAAGGATAAATTGAAAAACACCTGCCATCGCATCGAAAAAATGTTCCGCGAAAACCCGGTATGGGACGAACATTCGATCGGCGGCGCGCTCGCCGCTGTCGTACATACCGCCTATCACCTCGGCGAGATTCGCCAGGCGCTTTGCACGTTGAAAAAATAACCATGAAATGGATTATCGTTCTTCTCATCGTCCTCTCCGCAGGTTGGATGCTTGTAGACGGCCTGCGCGCTCTGACCGTCGGCGATTACGTCACCCCGGACAGCGGTGAATATGCCGGGCAACTCGGTCCATGGGCCGTTCTTGTACAGGCAATCGGCATCGAGCCGCGCTCCACGTTCATGAAATTTGCCTTCGTCATTTATGGCATCACTGCATTGGCGATTGCCGCAGGCTTTGCGTTCAACCAACCCTGGGGACGCAACGCGCTTATCACAATTGCGGTGTTGGGATTGTGGTATCTGCCAATTGGAACGGCGGCAAATATCATCGCCGTCATTTTGTTATTTCTTCACAGGAGTTGACCATGCCTCCACGCCCCCGCTATGACATGCCCGAATTTTTCCGCGATGCGTTGAATCAACGCGGCCTCATGGATGCCTACCTCGCGCGCCCGCCGTACCAGCAAAACGATTACATCGGCTGGATTCAACGCGCAAGACTCGAATCCACAAAACAAAAACGCCTGAGCCAGATGCTCGATGAATTGAAAAAAGGCGGCGTGTACATGAAGATGAAATGGAACGGCTAGTTTTGTGGCAAAATAGGGAAATGGATCAACAGGACATCATCCAAAAAACAGCCGGCTACATCAAGCAGGAATTCTCCGACGATTCCTCCGGCCACGATTGGTGGCACATCTACCGCGTGTGGAAGAACGCCCTCGCCATTTGCGAGCACGAAAAAGCGGATGAATTCATCGTCCAACTCGCCGCCCTGCTCCACGACCTCGACGACTGGAAGTTCAACGACTCCGGCGATGAAACCCCGCTTCGCGCCCGTGCCTGGCTTGATTCCTGCAACGTGGACATTTCTGTCGCTGAATCAGTGTGCGAGATCATCAGGCACATCTCCTACAAAGGCGTGGGCGTGGAAAATAAAATGAACAGCCTTGAGGGATTCATCGTGCAGGATGCCGACCGCCTCGACGCCATCGGCGCCATCGGCATTGGCCGCGCCTTTGCCTACGGCGGCTACAAAAACAGACCGATGTACGATCCCGATTCCCCGCCGCGAATGCACGCGAGTTTTGAAGAATACAGGAACAGCAAAAGCGCCACCATCAATCATTTTTACGAAAAACTGCTTTTACTCAAAGACATGATGAACACGGCGGCCGCCAAAAAAATAGCGGAGCAACGACACGAGGTCATGCTCCGCTTTCTCGATCAATTCATGAGGGAATGGGACGGGAAGGATGTAAGTAAGTGACCTTACACGATTTTCTCGTACCACAACATGATGAAGTTTAAAAAATAAATACCGTAACCATGTCACCCTGACCCTGAACGAAGTGAAGGGGAAGGGTCTCTACGCCCAGAGTTCAAGACCACTTACCTTGTCCCCCTCCCTCCTCTTCATCTTCATCACCGTCTTTATTGACCTGCTCGGCTACGGCATCATGTTGCCGTTGCTTCCATTTTACGTGCAGGCACATGCGTCGGCGGGTGACGCCGCGATTGCCGGCGCATTAAGTTCGCTCTATGCCTCGGCGCAATTATTCGCAGGGCCTGTCCTCGGCGCGCTCTCGGATCGTTACGGGCGCAGACCCATTCTGCTCATCTGCCTGCTGGGAACATCGTTCGGCTATTTGATCCTCGGACTGGCAAACTCGCTTCCGTTGATCTTTCTCGCAGTGCTGATTGACGGTTTGACGGGCGCGAATCTCACCACGGCCTACGCCTACATCGCCGATGTGACCACCTCCGAAAATCGCGCGCGCGGAATGGGCATGGTCGGCGCGGCATTCGGGCTGGGACTCATGGCTGGCCCCGCGCTCGGCGGATTGTTGAGCGGCTACGGTTTATTCGTCCCCGCGTTCGCGGCATCTGCAATTGCGTTGAGCAATGTTATCTTTGGTTTTTTTGTCCTGCCCGAATCGCTCCCGCCCGAAAAACGGGAAGTCAAACCAGTCTCGCAAATCTTCAACTGGGTCAAACAATTTGCCGGGTTATTCCAACAGGCGAACATCCAAAAATTATTGATCGCGTTGTTCCTGTTGAACCTTGCCTTTGCCGGCCTGCAATCGAACTTCCCGCTGTATTCCAATCATCGCTTCCATTGGACGCCCACACAAAACAGTTTCTTTTATCTTTACGTCGGCGTGTGTGCCGTGTTCATTCAGGGATTTTTATTCGGTAAACTTCACCCGCGCTTCGGCGAAAAACGCCTCTCCCTCTTCGGGCTGGCTCTCATGTGTATCGGCCTCGCAGGCATGGCGTCTGCGCGCGAAGCATGGATGTTGTATCCCGCTGTCACTGTCGTTGCGCTTGGCACAGGCACCTGCATCCCGTCGCTGACAGCATTGACCTCCCTTCGCGTTTCCGAAAGCGAGCAGGGCCGTTTGATGGGCGGCACGCAAACCCTCCTCAGCCTGACAAACATCATCGGCCCCATCCTCGCGGGCATTTCATTCGAAGTCATCGCTTTCTCCGCGCCGTACTGGATTGGGAGTATTTTTTCGCTGATTGCATTGGGGGTGGCTTTTTTGTCATTGCGAAGACCGGTGGTCGAGTAGCGCACTTCGCGTATCGAGGCCCCGACTGAAGCAATTTCTTCATGACTTGGAGATTGCTTCGCCTTTGACTCGCAACAACATCAAACGACATTCCGCTTCCCACGTACCGACGCCTGATTCTGTTCCCCCAGCCTTCGTTGCGCCGACAATTTTCCCCTCACGCCCCCTCCTCGTCATGCGTTTCGATATGCCCCGGCTTTTCCTTCCCCAATTCCAGCGAGCGCTGATACGCCGCCCACACCGCGCGTGAGATCGCCGTGCGGAATCCCGCCTTCTCCAAATAATACAGCGCCTCCGCAGACGTACCGCCCGGCGACGTGACCTGATTCCGCAACGTGGCGGGATGCCTGCTCGCGGCTTGATAATACGATGCCGAACCCTTGATGGTTTGCAAAACCAACTGCTCGGCAATGCGGCGCGGAAATCCCATGTGCACGCCCGCGTCAATCAGCGCCTCGGTGAAAAGGAAGACATACGCGGGCCCGGAGCCTGATAATGCCGTTGCCATGTCGAGATAGGATTCATCTTCGACGAAGACTTCCTCGCCCAATGCGCCGAGGATGGCGCGGGTCATTTCCTTTTGTTCTTCGGTCACTTCCTTTGACGCCGCCCAAACCGTGATTCCTTCCCCAATCTGTCCCGGCGTATTCGGCATCGAGCGGACAATGGCCTTGTGTTTGAGTCCCGCGCTGATTTTCTTGATGGTCGCTCCCGCGATGATGGACAAGACCAGCGCATCGGGTCGGACTCCTTTCAGCCCTTTCATTACCTCGGTGAGTCTCTGCGGCTTGACCGACAGCACCACCACGTCCGCTTCGTGAATGGCGGAGGAATTGTCGGTGGTGGTCTTGATCCCGTATTTCTTTCGCAGTTCCTCACCCCGTTCCTCGCGCGGCCCGGAGGCGGTGATGTTCTTTGCGTCCGCAAGTTTTTTGCGAAGCAGTCCCGCGATCATGGCTTCTGCCATCACGCCGGGACCGATGAATGCGATTTTCTTTTTTAGCATGGGAAATCTCCTGGAAGGGGAAAGGATGAAGGATAAAGGATGAAAGATGAAAAAGGAGAAGAAAGGTTGATCTTGTGATTGGCAATTTTACCCCACTGAACCCCTGTGCAAAATGAGATCGAAAACCTCAAATTGCATTGCAAAATGAGATCGGCGATCCCATTTTGCACGACTAGAACATCTGAAGTTCCCTACTGAAAATACCCGAGCGCCAAACGCAGACGTTCCTCCACATCCTTCGGCGCGTCCTTCGGCAATGACTGGATGGCGGCCTGCGCCTCGACGACGGAATATCCCAGCGCGGTGAGGGCGGCGAGCACTTCGCTGTCGTAATCGGCCATGGCGGTCACTTTGGCGAGCGCGTCGGTGGGCTTGAGTTTGTCCTTCAAATGCAGGGCCATTTTTTGCGCGGTCTTTTTACCCACGCCGGGGACTTTGCTCAACAGGTCTGCTTCGTCGGCGAAGATGGCTCGTTGGACGGCGTCAATTGTCAGCGTGGAAAGAACCGACAAAGCCACTTTCGGGCCGACCCCGTCCACGCCGAGGAGGATGTTGAACAGGTCGCGATCCGCCTGCGATTCGAATCCGTACAACGTCAACGCATCCTCCCTGACCGCAAGATGGGTGAACAAAAAGATCATTTCGCCCGCCCTGGCGTTTGTCCGCAGCGGCGCAGGGACGAAGACTCTCATCCCCACCCCGCCGACTTCGACGACAATGGCGTTCTCTTCGATTTGGGAGATTTCTCCGCGGAGGGTTGCTATCATGGCTTAGGGAAAATACCTGTAGATATCTTTTCGATGCAGGAAGCGGACAAAGAAAATAACATTATTTTCGATCTTCAATCCGACACGATAATCGCCAAGCCGAACTCGATAGTAAGTGTCGCTTCCAGTCAATTTTTTCATGTTCTCAATTTCAGTGATGCCTGCGGATGCTTCGACCTTTTCGATCAATTCTCTTATCTGACCCTGCAATTTCTTTTCTTTGATCTTTTTCAAGTCCTTTACGAAACTGCTCTTAAATTCAACATTCACCCCGCACCTCCGAGCGCTTTCAGGACTTCGGACTTGCTTACTGTTTCGCTATCCTCTCCTTCGCGTATGGCATAGACCATGAGGATGTCCTCAAGCGCCTCGGAAAATAAATCGTAGAAATCTCCGCGCCGTTCAGTGAGAAGTTCAAGCATGGCTTGTTTGAAAAGGTCTTTGATGTGGGTATCGTCAGTAAAGGTGGACATGGTAAATCTCCTTCCTGTATTATATCCCCATCTTGATTCTCTTCGCATTCAACTGCAGTTTCTAATGGTTTCGGGCATCCAGGTACTCCAAATATCGCCGCCACAGGCTTTCGATATCTTTTGGCAACCCCAGTTGATCGAGCTCGGCCCTGATTTCCCCGATGGAGAGAGCGCGAACATCCTCCGCCCTGCCGTATGTCAACGTCTGACGTAACAGCCAGCGCTTCTGAAACGGATCGTTTAAATTAACCGTATCCGTACTCCATGCAATGTGACGGGGCGGGTGAACAATCATTCTGGAAAAAATATTACCACGAAATCCCCCGCGCCCGGAGATTTAATACCTCTTCGTATTCAAATGCGTGATGGCGATTGCCAGCGCATCGGCGGCGTCGTCGGGTTTGGGGATGGAATCCAGTTGCAGGAGAGCGCGCACCATTTCCTGCACCTGGCGTTTATCGGCGGAGCCGTAACCGGCCACGGCCTGCTTCACTTCGTTGGGGGTGTATTCGAAGGATTCGATCCCCGCTTTTTGCAGGGCGAGCATCACCACGCCGCGAGCCTGTCCCACTGCGATGGCGGTCGTGACATTTTTGGAGAAGAACAATTTTTCGACCGCGGCGGTTTCGGGTTTGTATTTTTTCAACAACTTTGTCAGGCTGTCGAATAACATTTCGAGGCGCGCGGGCGGGGTGGCGTCTTTCGGGGTGGAGAGAATGCCAAAGGAAACAGCCACCAGCCCCCCGTCGGGCATGAGGCGCACGAGTCCGTATCCAGTGGTGGCGGTGCCGGGGTCAATTCCGAGGGCGAGGGTCATTAAATAAAAAGTAGTAGCGACTTAAGTCGCTACTACAAAATATTACGCGGCTTCGAGCGCGGCGAGGGCTTCGTCTGAAACCTTGACGTTGTGGAAAACGTCCTGCACGTCGTCGAGGTCTTCGATGGCTTCGACCATCTTCATGAATTTGAGAGTCGATTCCACGTCGAGTTCGATCTCCTGCCTGGCGATCATGCGCAGGCCCGCTTCTTCGGGTTGGACGTGAGACTTGTGCAGGGCATCGGCAATGGTCTTGAACGATTCGACCGGGGCGTAAATTTCAACGATGTCGCCGCCGTCCACCACATCGTCGGCGCCCGCTTCGATTCCCAATTCAAACGCCTTGTCGAAAGACAACTGGCTGGAGGGAAAGGCAAAATAGGATTTGTGATCGAACTGCCATGCCACCGCGCCCGGCTCGGCCAGATTGCCGCCCGCCTTGCTGAAAGCGTGACGCATATCCGGCACGGTGCGGTTGCGGTTATCGGTGACGCAGGTGACCATGAGCGCCGAGCCGTGCGGGCCATAGCCTTCGAAGGTGATTTCCTCAAAAACCGTGCCGTCCTTATCTTCACCGGTGCCGCGTTTGATGGCGCGTTCGATATTGTCCTTGGGCATGTTTTCGGCGCGGGCTTTATCCCAGGCGAGGCGCAAGCGGAAGTTGGAATCGGGGTCGCCGCCTCCTTCGCGCGCGGCGATGGCGATTTCACGGGCAAGCCGTGTAAAGATGGCGCCGCGTTTTGCGTCCGCCGCGCCTTTCTTTCGTTTAATGGTGGACCATTTTGAATGACCTGACATTGGGGAACTCCTTGCAAGATTCTAAATTCAAAAAAAATTATACCACCCCGATTATGGCTGCACAAAAAAACCGACGCCCATCGCGCCCGGCCCCGCATGAACGACGATGGCTGGAGGAAGTTCATAGACCGGGATTTGAGGAATATTCACCCGCGACTTTAATTCCGCGACGAGAGACTGCGCTTCACGCTTCGCGTCCGCCCCGGCCTGGACCACACACAAATGAGCAGAATCTCCGCCCGGACATTGTTCTGCCACCACCTCCACGAGACGAGTCAACGCGCGTTTTTTTGTTCTCTGCTGTTCAAAGGCTTCGACCTGCCCGTCTTTGACCTGCAAAATCGGCTTGATCTCCAGCAGTTCGGCCAGCAGTCTCTTCGCCCCACCGATGCGACCGCCTTTGGCGAGGTATTCGAGCGTATCCACAACGAAATACAACCTTCCGCGTGGAATCATGTCGTTGAGTTTGTTCACGATCTCATCCGCCGATGACCCTGCCTTTGCCATGTCATCCGCCAGCAGCACGAGCGAACCGAGATTGCAGGAGATGGTTTGCGTATCCACCACGCGAATATCCACGCCGGGGAAATCCTGCGCGGCTGTCTCCGCCGAGCGCACCGTTCCGCTGGCCTTGCCGGTCGGCGCAACGACGATCACGGGTTCGCCTTTTTCCTGCGCCTGCTTGAAAATGGGCCAATACAACGACGGTTCTGGCGCGGCGGTCTTGGGCAGTTGCTTCGATGCTTTGAGTTTTTCCAGGAAGGTTGCGGTATCGAGTTCCCGGTCATCGTGATAGGAATTTTCCCCAAACATGACAACCTGTGGGATCAGCGGGATTCCGCGCTGTTGAAGCAGATCGCGAGGCAATCCACAGGTGGTATCGGCTACGATTAGGGTCATGACGAGTATCCTCCTGTTTCATTGTATGCCGTTTTAGCCGCGTGGATATATGCCTTTCATCCCTTTTTTGATTGAAGAATTGGCTTGCCTTACGCAAGCAATGTCGTTCTGAGCGAAGCGAAGAACCTCTACGATTGTCTCAGAGACCCTCATCGTACTGGCGCACGGCGCGAGTGTCGCTATCGCTCAGGGAATCACGGTTTGGGTCGTAAGGCGAATAAGTAAAAAAGAAGAAAGGATTGGAAGTTAAGTTTCAGCACTTAACTTCCAATCCTTTATCGTTAAAGTGTCTTACTCGCGCAAAACCGCCGTCCTCGGCGGCTTGGGCCTAAGATTTTATTTCCACTATTTTTAGTCGGGAAAAGGGAACATGAACCATGTAAAAAAAGGTATAAATGGACCGAACATAATCAGTAGATCACGAAAACCTCGCGTAGTTTGCGCTCTCTGGCGCAAATTAGGCGTTAGAGAACGCCAATTACGCGCTTTCGTGAAGTACTGATAATGATATGACCCCAGGTAAAATAATCATACATTTTAAACGAATATAACAGCCCAAGAATATTGGCAAGCATTGTTACCAAAGCCCCATATAAACCCCATTTCCTTTTTGCGATCCATGACCTGCTTATGTAGAGCAAAACCAGTATTCCGGTTATGAAAAACGTGATTGGCCAGAAGGATTCCGTTGAAAGATTGAAAAGATCAATGAGAAAAAGAGTAAGGCGGAACAGAAAGCCTTCGATAAGCGGGCCAATCAATATCCAGCCAATACATCCAACCATGAACTCGCTTGTTTTTTCTGCTTCAACTTCGTCGATTTTTCCCATTGCACACCCTGTTGAAAATGGATCTGTGTTTTGGTATTCCGCCGTCGTTCCTGTTGATTGCGGTTGGACGGGAACGACGGCAGTCAGGTTTGTTTTTTTAAATCACACTCAACTTCTTCCCCACGCCCTTGAACGCCTCCAGCCCCTTGTCCAGATCATCCTTCGCGTGCGCCGCGGAAATCATCACGCGGATTCTCGCCTTGCCCTGCGGCACGGTAGGATAGCCGATTGACATCGCGAACACGCCCGCTTCGAATAACTCGCGGCTGAATTGCTGTGCCAGCGGCGCTTCGCCGAGCATGATCGGGGTGATGGGAGTCTCGCTCACGCCCGTGTTGAATCCAAGATTCTTCATTTCGGCTTTGAAGTATCTGGCGTTTTCCCAAAGTTTATCCACAAGTTGAGTCGAGTCTTCGAGCAGGTCAACCGCCGCGAGACACGCCGCCGCGTCAGGGACAGTCACAGCAGATGAGAACAGGAACGGGCGTCCGCGCTGCCTCAGCCATTCGATGATGACCGATTTGCCTGCGACGATTCCACCCACCACGCCAAACGCCTTCGACATCGTGCCGATTTCAACATCCACTTTGCCGTGCAAACCAAAATGATCCACGATTCCGCGCCCGCCCTTGCCAAGCACGCCCTCGCCGTGCGCGTCGTCCACCATCAATAAAATGTCGTACTTCTTCGCCACCTCGTAAATATCAGGTAACGGGGCGATGTCGCCGTCCATGCTGAACACGCCGTCGGTGATGATGATCGCGCGGCGGTATTGACTCAAATTCGCCTTGATCTGCTCCTCCAGCGATTTCACGTCGTTATGTTCATACGCGATGATCTTTGCGCCCGATAAACGACAGCCGTCAATGATCGAAGCGTGATTCAATCGGTCTGAAAAAATCACATCCTCTTTTCCGACCAACGCTGGCACGGTTGCCAAATTTGCCGTGAATCCCGATTGAAAGGTGATCGCCGCCTCCACGCCTTTGAATTGCGCGAGGCGTTTTTCCAACTCGACGTGCAGGGTCATCGTCCCTGCAATCGAGCGCACGGCGGCAGGCCCAACGCCCAGCTCATCTGTCGCTTTTTTCGCGGCCGCTGTCAGCGCGGGATGATTCGCCAGTCCCAGATAATTGTTCGAGCAAAAATTCAACACCTTCTTCCCATCCACGATCAGCCACGCGCCCTGCGGCGATCCAATCGTGCGGATGTTGTTGTACAACCCCTGCGATTTCAGGCTGTCAATTTCCTGCTGGATCCAATCGGTTTTCGACATGTGGTTTCTCCTTTTTGAAATTACGTTTTCAGTGGATCGCGAGAATCTCGCGCAATTTGCGCTCTCTTGCGCAATGCTTTGCGTGACGTTGGAGAACGTCAATTACGCGCTTTTGTGAAGTGCCGATTTTCATTATCAGTAGATCACGAAAACCTCGCGTAGTTTGCGCTCTCTGGCGCAAATTAGGCGTTAGAGAACGCCAATTACGCGCTTTCGTGAAGTACTGATTATAGCGGCTTGACAAAAAATGGAGGTCACAACTTTGTCATGACATCCATTCATTCTTTCACTTCTGCGAGCAACCCCAGTTCGGCGAGTTCCGCCATTATTTTTTGGATGGCTCCGCTGTTGACGATCACCGCCGTCGGGCTTAAGACTTCGCCCAGGTATTTTCCCGCCTTCGACTTGCGGATCTCTTCCATAATCTCCGGCCTGTTGACTCTTAGCAGGTGCAGACTCTCCACCCGGGCTTCGACCCCGCTTGCGTCCCAGCGTTTGAGCGCCTTCACCAGCGCAGGCGGGACATTGCTGTTTGTATATTTGACCAGCATCGCCAGCAATTGCTCTGCTTTCAATCCCTGCCCGGTTGCATGTTTCAGCGATTGCGCCGTGACGCGATAAAAATAACCATCGTCTTTTTCCTCGTCCCATTCGCAAAACCGCGCAATTTGATAGCGCACCGCGCGCGAAAAGTTTCTTGATATGGTGATTTTTCCGTTGGAAGAAATCGTCAACTTCCCATCCGCTTGTAACTTGTCACTTGTAACTTGTAACTTCAATCGAAATGCTGTCGCGTCTTTCCCCTCTTCCGGCGAAGCCAGATCCACCTTCCCCAGCCAGTGCAGGGTTTGGATGAAATATTTGACCAGCGCGCCATCCACCGAATCCCAGTAGGCGAATCCGCGCAGGTATTGACCGTCTGATTCGCGTTTGATGAACCACGAGTCGTAATCGCCTGCGGGGCGTTGGAAATCGGGATATTTGGTTTTGATGTCGCGCAGAAATGCGGGGAGACTCCACCATTTGTCCTGCGGAATGTCGTTCACGAGATTCATCAGAAACTCGCGCGTCACCTGCGGTTGATTCTTCCATTCACCTTCGCAGACCAGCCCCGGAATCAAGCGCAGTTCGTCGAAGGTGGTTGAGTTGAGCCAGGCTGTGTGGAGCAGGGTCAAGGCATCTGCGCGGGAGGCTTCGAGGAATTTTTTCACCGCTTCGGGTTGCAGGGAGTCTTTTTTGATAAGGTTGGCGGTTGCGAGCAATTCCTGTAGGTCACGCTTCAAGCGTGACCTACTACTTTCATCGCCAATTCGCAAAGCGGCGAGATAAGTGGTTGCATCATCGAGGATGTGATCGGCGGCGGGGATTTCGAATGCTTTTTCAACGGGGGTGGCGGGACGTCCGAGCGGTTCGCCTTTGGGCGGTTCGTCTGCTTCGACATTGATCGTTTCGATGATTTCGAGCAGGTCGTCGGGGATGTAGGCGAATTCCTGCGAGCCTTTGCTTGAGTCGAAGAATGCCTTCGCGAGGATTCCGCGATAGAAGAGATGCTCGGCGGGGGAGATTGGGTTTAAGTGAGGGCGTTCCCGATCCCGTTTGGCGGCGCCCATGCCGCGGATGTCGCCGTATGTGCGGGTGAAGACCGCCCATTCCATTTTGCCGTTGGATGCAAGGATGGCGTCCAATGCGGCGCGTACTTCCGGGGAGAGAATGTCAATTGTTTCAGTGACAGTTTCCAGGTCCAGCAAGGAAGCGGAAAGTTCTTCGGCGGCTGAATCCAAATCCTGCGATTCGAGTTCGAGTCCCCACAGATCCGCCACGATGCGAAGATGTCCGATATCGTATTTGAGAAGGGTTTGGTAGAGGGTGGGCATGGGAGGAAGTACACAGGTAGACAAGTATACAGGTACACAAGTAAACAAGTATGCAAGCAATGGTATTGTACTTGTTTCCCTGTGTACATGTCTACTCATTCCTGTGTACATGTCTACTTATTCCTGTGTACGTGTCTACTTGTTTTCTTGTTTACCCTTTTACCACCCTCAATGCCCCGGGCAAAATTTCGAAATTCAATTTGCGGATGTTACTGCCGAAACTGGTGAAGATTTCGCCGTCGGCATGGATGTAGAGTGGGCGGTCGGAGGTGATGTCGAGTTTTTTGAATTCGCCCATGCGCACCTGTTTGAAGTTCATGTGCGTGCCTTTCATGAATTCCGGCACGAGGCGGAACATCATGGCGCGCGAGACTTTGTTGACGATGACGTATTCCATTTTGCCGTCGTCGTTTTTGGAGTTGGGCGAGAGCATGAAGCCGCCGCCTTCGCGCGGGCCGTTGCAGGCTGTGACCATGAGCGCGTGAGTTTCCCATTGTTCGGTGTCGGTTTCGATCTTTAGTTTTGCGGGATCATGGTTGAGGAGAATGGTTTGGATGACCGTGAGGTACATGAGAAAGCCTTTGACAATGGGCAGTTTGTGCGAGCGGATGGTGACGACGGCGTCGAAGCCGATGCCGAGGGTGTTGTCGAAATATTCGCGGTTGCCGTATTCGTCGGTCATCTGGCCGATGTCTATGCTTTGCACGTCTCTGGCTTCGAGCGCGTGGGCGAGGGCGTGCGCCGATCTTTGTGTGAGGCCCAGGGAATATGAAAAGTCGTTGCCGGAGCCGATGGGAACAACTCCCATCACAGGGCGCTTCTCTGCCGGAACCTGCATGAGTCCGTTCATCACTTCGTGCGCGGTGCCGTCTCCGCCCATGGCAACGACCAGGTCACAGCCATCCTCGGCGGCTTGTTTGGCGATCTCGATAGCGTGGGTCGGGTAGACTGTTCCGCTCCAGGAGAGATCGCCTTTGAATGCCCGAGCGATGGGGCGCAGGTCGTTGGCGGTTTTCCAGGCGCGCCCCATATCGGCCATGGGGTTGAGGATGAGTTTTACTTTGCGGGGCTGGTAGGTCGACACGAAGGGTGTTGAAGTCATGATGCCTCCCGGATTGGATTTGTATCAATATAACCCCGTGTTCATCCCTTTGGTTGCAAAGAAAAAAGCCGCTGTTCGCGGCGGGGCTATTGATTCCGTTTTCGCGGCATTGTGAGCGGGTGCAACGGGCCGGTGGAGCCTTTTGAGATGGTGTATGAACCGCGATTATGTTTCTTGGCCTGATAGAGGGCGGCATCTGCCATGCGCAAAAGATCGCTGGCATTCTTGGAGTGGACGGGATATACAGCAATGCCGGCTGTAATGCCCAGCCTGATCCTTTTGTCTTCCACGATGGGCAGGTTGAAGTTTTTCACCAGGTCAATGATCTTTTGCGTGACGATTTTTGCGACGCTCAGGTTGGCGTCGCGGACGATGAGGGTCAGTTCGTCGCCGCCGTAGCGCGCAAGAAAATCGGTGGGACGTATGTTTTCTGCAAGATGATTGAAAAGGGAGTATAGTATCTCATCCCCGATGACGTGACCGTAGGTATCGTTTACGTTTTTGAATCCATCCAGGTCCATCATCACCACTGTAAAATTCGTACTCATGCGCTTCGCGTAGCGAATGTCTTCCTGCAGGCGCTCGTCCAGCGCGCGGCGATTGGGCAGGCCGGTGACGCTGTCGGTGTTGGCCTGCTCGGTCACCTGTTTGTGCAGGTTGGCGTTGGAAATCGCCACAGCGGCCTGGTCGGCCAGCAGGCCGATCAGGCGAAGTTCGGAGCGTGAAAATCCCCCGATGATTGATCTCGAAAGGTTCATCACGCCTACAATGGAGTTGTTGAATTTGAGCGGGGTTCCGATGATCGAACCGCTCCAGGTGCTGGGGCTGTTTTTATAAAGAGGATGGCTGCCAATATCCTCAACAATGATCAATCTCCCGCTGTTTGCCACTGAGGCGGTCAGGCCGTTGTCTCGGGGCATGGCAATCGGTTTGTTCTTTTCCCCGTCTGCGGTCAGGGATGCGCCGAACTCGAGTTTTCCATGAGAGTACAAAAAGATGTGCGCCGCGCGCGAGTTCTTCAGCAACCTCAAGGCTTCAGCCACCACTGCGTCCAACACGGTTTGCAGGTCCAGGCTGGAGGTCAGGTTGAGACCGAGGTTCTTCAGCGCATCCAGTTCATCCGCTTGTTGTTTCAGCATCGCCAGCAGGGCGTGTCTGGAAACGATCTCCTGCGTGAATAACCCGGCCTGATCGTTGTTCGAGCGGGAAACGCGCGAGGTTGATTCCGCCGCCTCCACAAGCACTTCGATCAGTTTGAAGACGCTTTCCTTCTCTTCATCTGGAATGGAAGTATCCTGACTGATGATTTCCCGCGCGTGATTGAAAATCCTTGCCCGGTCTTCGGTTTTGTCTATCATAGATATGCCTTTTTATCATGCCATCCCGCAGGCAACAACAACCCTTTTGTACTGCGATTCACAAAGACAGGACGCATGGCTTTCTCGACCATTGCCGGATATTAACTAATTGCGGGAGCATGAGCATTGTGATAGCTTGAAAGACCGCCGATGTCACTATTATATAACCTTTTTCGTCATAAATTGGATTGTGTTAGAATACTTCCAAACTTTCTTAATGAGGAATCCCGTGTCCAATTTACCCAAGCCTGCTCAAGCAACACCGCTTAATCCTCGCCGACGGGCCATTCTGGTCGGTTCATCACGCGGAATCGGCGCCGCCCTTGCCCGCAAACTGGCAGACGAAGGATACTCACTCGCGCTCCTCGACTATAACGCGGAGCCGTTGCAGGCAATCTGCGACGAGATTAACAGCAAGTCCGGGGAGATACGCGCAATCCGCTACCAGCATGATGTAACGGAGTACAGTTCCATACCTGATTTTCTACGCAAAGTCGTCGCTGACCTGGGCGGGTTGGATTTGTTCGTTTACGTGGCCGGCTACATTTATTTCCCCCACGTGGCAGAATACAACTTCGAGCAGGACCGCAAAATGGTGGAGGTCAACCTGCTTGGCGCAATGGCATGGATGAGCCAGGTTGCCGCGCTGTTTCAAAGCGCAAAAAGCGGACAAATCGTCGGCATCTCTTCAGTGGCTGGCGACCGGGGCCGCATTGGCAACCCGGGCTATAACACCTCGAAGGCCGGTCTGACAACCTATCTTGAATCTCTGCGTAACCGTCTTTCGCGCCATGGCGTAAATGTCATTACGATCAAACCTGGTATGGTCAGGACGGAAATGCTCGCATTACCGAACGCACCGCGGCCCGTGCTTGCCGTCACAGCCGGGCAGGCCGCGCAGGAAATCGCAAGGGCAATCCGCAACCGCAGGCAGGTCGTGTACGTCTCAGGCATCTGGCGCTGGGTCATGCTCATCATACGGCACATTCCTTCTGTTATCTTCCGCAGAATGTCATTCTAACGATTCAACGCCTAAAGGTTTGTCAACCTTTGGAATCCCCTTTTCAACAAAATGAACAATTCCTTCACCCAACTCGAAAACTTCGGACATTCATTAAACGCGCCCTCTTATCTTGTCAAACCCAATACGATCGAAGATATTTATTCGACCTTCCTACTTGCCAAAAAAATGGGACTCACTGTCACCGCGCGCGGAGCGGGACGCAGTTACAACGATGCCGCCCTCGACGGCGGGGGAATCGTGCTCGACATGCGCAGCATGAATTCCATCACGCAATGGGACACCGCCACAGGCCTGGTCACCGCGCAGCCCGGCGTCACGCTTGAACAACTCTGGCAGAAAGTGGAGCCGGAAGGATGGTGGCCTCCCGTCGTCTCCGGCACGATGAAGACGACCCTGGGCGGATGCCTCGCCGCGAACATTCACGGCAAGAATAATTTCAAAATGGGAACCATCGGCGAGCATGTGGTGGAATTCACCGCCGTTTTGCCCACCGGCGCAGAAGTCACCTGTTCGCCCAAAAAGAATGCGGATTTGTTTTATGCGATGATCAGCGGATACGGGATGCTGGGGATTTTCACATCCATCACCCTGCAAATGAAGCGCCTCCATTCTGGACTTTTGACTGTGGATGCGTTCCCCGTGCAGAATCTCAGCCGACACCTCTCCGCCCTGCACGATGGCGCGCCGCACAACGATTACATCGTCGGCTGGATGGATACCTTTGCCGGCGGCTCCTCCCTCGGCCGCGGGCAAATCCACGCCGCGCGTTACCTGCACGAAGGCGAAGACCCGAACCCGCAGGAGACGATGAAGTTGAAGAATCAAATCCTGCCGCCCATGATCTTTGGCGTGTTCCCGAAATCCATTTTGCATTATTTCATGCGGCCCTTTGCGAATAACCTGGGATGGCGCATGGTCAATATTGCAAAATATATTGCCTCCCTGCCGAAACATACCTTCCGCCAATCCCATGCGGCGTTTCATTTCCTTTTGGATTACGTTCCCAACTGGGAACGTTCCTACGGGCGCGGCGGGTTGATCCAATATCAATCCTTCCTGCCGAAGGAAACCGCCGAAGCGGCCTGGCGCGAAATGCTGACCCTGTCCCTGAAGCGCGGACTCCCCTCCTACCTCGGCGTGACCAAACGCCACCGCCCCGATAAATTCCTTCTCACCCATGCAGTGGACGGATTCTCGCTCGCCATGGATTTCAAGGTGACGAACAGCAACCGCGCCAAACTCCGCGCCATGCTGTTGGAATTCGACCGCATCGTGCTGGATGCCGGCGGAAGATTCTACTTTGCCAAGAACAGCGAAACCACCGCGGAAACCACGCTCGCCTTCTACGGCGAAGAGACCGTGGAACGATTCAAGAAATTGAAAAAACGCTGTGACCCAAACGGTCTGTTGGAATCGGATTTGTATCGGAGAATCTTCGAATAATTTTCGATTTACGATTTTGGATTTACGATTTCCATCCAAACAATCTCTCACGCAATAAAGACACCGCTTTCTACTTTTCTACATCCCTCCCTGTTTACTTGTTTACCTGTCTACTTGCCTACCCGTCCACCTGAATGAAATCACCTTTTATCGTTGAAGACCTGGGCCTGATCGAATACGAAACCGCCTGGAAATTACAGGATGAATACGCGGCGGAAATTGCAGAGGGGAAACGTCCGCCCACGCTTTTGTTGCTCGAACATCCTCATGTTTACACGTTTGGCAGGAAGGGTCATGTCGAGCACCTGCTTTGGAATGAAGAGCAACTGAAACAAAAAGGGATTGCCACGCATTGGGTGGACCGCGGCGGCGACGTGACCTATCATGGCCCCGGTCAGTTGGTTGGGTATCCACTCATTCCACTTGCTCCATTAAGACCTGACAGGTCTCCGCAGGATTCTTACGATTTGGAAAATGGCACGATGAGACCTGTCAGGTCTGATTACGTCGGCTACGTCCGCAAGTTGGAGGAAACTCTCATCGGGGCGATGATGCGATTCGGGATCGTATCAGGCCAACGGTCGGGTTTGACCGGGGTTTGGATCCAGGCCGATGTGTATTCGAGATGTCCACGCTGTTCGCCGGAAGATCGCAGGAAGCCCGCGAAGATCGCCGCAATCGGCGTCAAAGTGGATGCACGCGGAGTCACCCGTCACGGCTTTGCATTGAACGTGAATCCCGATATGGAATATTGGGACGGCATCGTCGCCTGCGGGTTGAATGAACCTGTCGTTTCGCTGGCTGATTTGCTCGACCCCGCGCCTTCGATGGAGCGCGTCAAAGCGGAAGTGGCTTCCGCCTTTCGTGAGATATTCGAGATGTAACACTGGATCGAGGGGAAAAGAAAATACGAATGTATTGCGCCCCCATGCAAATTATAAAATGCCGATGTGCTATTTGCTGATGTCGTTCACGTAATCCACCGCGCCGGAACATGCCCCGTAAAGAAACGGCGAAACGTTTGCCCATGTCAGGTCGAGGCTTTGACCGAGAGCGTAGGTCAGCGCCTCCGCCAGACATCCCCCGCCCGCGTTGTAATTGACCAGCGTGAATTTCCACAGGTCTTCGTAGGTGGCAACATCCCCAGGTATCGCGCCGCTGTAATTCGTGATGACCTGTCCCGTCTGTTCGCAGTTGGCGATCATTGTGTGCGCAAAGACTCCCACCGAATAATTTGCCTGCGCCAGATCGAACCCAAGCGGACAGTTTTCGCACGTCGCGTTCACACTTCCCACGAGCGCGCGGCGCAGTTGGGCCTGCTCTTCCTCCTTCAAGTGAGGATAACCGTTGCCGCAGGATTCCTCGGATAACACGAACGGACAAAATTGTTCGAAGAAGGAACTGTTCCAGAATAAGGTGGTATCCGCGCCATCTTCCGTGAGTTGACCAAGCCCCGCATCGTCCAGACCCCGATAGATGCCCGGCCAAAACTGGCTTTCTCTTGCGAAGAGATTTTTCAGCAATCGCGCAGGGACGGCGGTTTGCTCCGCCGTGGTCAGGATCAACTCGTCGAATTGATTCTGCCATTCCATCACGGCAGGACGTGCAGCATCCAGCCCGCATTGGTTGACTCCGCCGCCGGGTTCCAGTCCGCCATCCACACAGGCGCTGGCATCCACCACACCCTGACGGATCAGGGTTGCGGCAAGATAGGTGTAGGGAATATCACTGCTGAGTTCTTCGCTTTGTTTGGGTGTGGTCAGCCATTCGGGCGGGCCGCCGACGGGAGGAAACACCATCCAGGAACCGGAGCAGGTGGCGACAACCTCGCCTGCCCATTGCGAAGAGAGAACGTCCGCATACCAATACAACTGGTCGGGATCGCCTTCGTCCACTTTTTGCACTCTCACCTGCGCGCTGTAAACGAGACTGCTATCCCCGTAACTGGAAAACGCCCAAAACTCGATCTTCGCCCCATCCTCGTCTGTGGACGGGATTTCGAATTTGCATACGTTGGTCCCGTCACAGTTGAAGGACTGCCCATCGTATGTGCCTTCGATGCGGACGATGGACTCCTCTGGCAGGGGTTCCTGCCCAGTGAAGACGATGGTGGGGGGAATCTCGCAGATATTCGTGGATGTGCTCGGAACCGGTTCACAGCCTTCGATGGAGACCCAGACGGTGGCTGGTTCGAGTTCCATCGGGATTTCCTTTTCTGCGGGGTAACTGGTGATGGGGTACACGTAGAAGCCTGTGCAGTCCCTCTTGTTTTGCGCCATGCAGGGCTTTTGCACGATCCATTTTTCATAGATGGTTTCGCCGCAATCCCGATAGACTTCCCCCGGAAACGGCACGCCTTCGTGATCAGTAATGATGGAGCAAAGGGGAACCTGGTCCTTCCAGGCGGCCAGTCCCCATTTAAAGGCGGTGTACTGGACCGTGACAAACGTATATCGGTCCGGGCCGGGCGGCGGGTTGGCGGCTGGATTTTGCTGGAAACTCCTCCCCAGCGCCGCCGACAGGTCGCGCGTGAATACCGCGCCGGAACAGGCGACGGTCAGGGCGAGCAAAAGAAGCATCCAGCGGCGAACCATGTTCAAAAAAACAGTCCGCCTATATTATAAGCGGACTTCATCAATTACGGCGGTTACTTTTTCGTTGCTGACCGCTCCTCCTGCATGGCTTCGAGGGCTTCGATATCCTGCCGAAGATTGCGATTGCGAATGTACATGCTGGCGACGTAAATGCCCATGACGGCAAAGGCGATGGCATAGCCGGCCACCATGTAACCGGATGTATCGGGGGTGGTTTCCAGGAACATGAGTTTCTCCATTACATTGAGACTTTGAGTTTAAGTTGTTCGACCTTTTCTTCGAGGCTTCCGAGGCGGATGCGATGCCAGATCAGGTCAATGAAAATGACGGTGAAGGCGAAAAGGGCGAAGAAGAAGGCGACGCGCATGTCACCGGTCATGCTCATTTTTTCCTGATTGGCATTTGCCGCGCCGATGACCACGGGATGAATGGAGCGGAACAAACGGATGACCATGAAGGTGATCGGCGCGCTGACTCCGCCCAGCAGGGTGTAGACCGCCCCAAAGCGCGCGCGTTTTTCGGGGTCGTCCATTCCCTGGCGGAGCATGAAGTAGGCGATGTAAATGAGTTCGGTGACGGCGGCGGTGGTGAGGCGCGGGTCCCAGGTCCACCAGGTATTCCAGGCGGGACGCGCCCAGATGGAGCCAAGTACAATGGTGATGAGGAAGAACATGATGCTGACCTCCACAGCGGCCACCTCGAAGCGATCCCACTTCATATCCTTGGTGACGAGGTAGACGATCCCCGATCCCGCCGCGATGATGAAGCCAAGCAGGCCGACCCAGGCAGTGCCGATGTGAAAATAAAAGACGCGCTGTACATCTCCCATCACCAGTTCGGTGGGGGCGAAGACCAGCGCCAGGTAGGTGGCTACCGCCAGCGCAAGGACGGAGAAAACGTCGAGCATCTTGAGTGCGGTTGGTTTGGGTTGCATAAAAAACTCCTTACTACGAATTTACGATTTACGATTGCCGATTTACGATTGACTCGCTGATTTGCCGACTCGCTGATTTGCTGAATCGTTGATTCGTTGTCTGGCTCACTCCTCCACCACATAATCGAACACCATGAAGGCAATGGCGATGAAGACGATGTCATAGACGATGAGGATGTTCAATGGCGTGAGGATTTCGGGGAGCGCCGCGCCGGCGAGCAGGCCTCCGCTGGCTTTGACGGACGACAACAGGACAGGCACGGCAACGGGAAACAACAGAATGGGGAGAAGAACGTCGCGGGTGCGGGTTTGCACGGCCATCGCGGAAAGCAATGTTCCGACGGCTGTATACCCAATCGAGCCGAGCAGGATCACACCAAGCAAGCCGGCTTGAAACAGGTTGACGTTGTACAACATGCTGTACACCGGCAGGACGATGGCCTCCACGATAAGCATGAAGATGAGATTGCTGATGGCCTTGCCGAAGTAAATGGCGGAACGATCCACCGGCGCAAGCAGGAGACCATCCATACAGCCGCGGTCTTTTTCCACAGCCATCGAGCGATTAAGGCCGAGCGTGCCGGCAAAGGCAAAGGTGGTCCACAACACACCCGCAGTAACAGACTGGCGCACCTTGACATCCAGTTCCAACGCGAAGTTGAAGATGAGGATGACCAGCAGGGAAAAGACCAGCATGGCGGAAATCAATTCGCGCGAACGGAATTCCGCGGAAAGGTCTTTTTTTACGATTGCCAGCGTGGCTTTGAAGAGGGAAGGGGATGGTCTCATGGGTCAGGGTTTGCGTTTTTCGCTTCGCGCTTTGCGTTTTTCGTTTCGCGTTTTATGTTTTTCGTTTTTCACTTCGCGCGTCACACTTTCCGCAATTCGTAAAACGCAATCAGGCCTCCAACGCTTTCTTGTAAAAATCCAGCAGGTTTGTGCCTTTGAAGTCTTCACGTCTGGCGGAGGTGGCGATCACGCCGCGGGAGAGAATGTCGAAACGGGTGGCAAGGTCTTCGGCGCGGGCGAGATCGTGCGAGGTCATCACCACCGTGCGGCCTTTTGCGGCGACGGAACGAAGCACTTCATCCAGCATTTCGGAGGCATCCTGGTCGAGACCGGTATACGGCTCGTCGAACAGGACCACATCCGGGTCATGCAGAACCGCGCGCCCGATGGCGAGTCGCTGCTGCATTCCGCGTGAAAATGCGCCGACGAGGTCCCTGCGCCGCGCATTCAATCCCACCATTTCCAAAACGTCCGTGATGCGCTCATCCTGATTCTCGATGCCATACATCCGCGCATAAAAGCGGAGATTTTCCTCCGCCGTCAGGTCGGGGTAAAGCAAAGGCTGGTGCGAAACGACCCCCAATCGCGCGCGGACTTGCGCCGCCTCATGAGGAAGTTTATGCCCGGCGATATTCACCTCGCCCATGGTGGGGCGCGAAAGCGAGGCAAGGATTCGCAGAAAGGTGGTTTTGCCTGCGCCGTTGGGACCGAGCAACGCCACAAATTCGCCGGGCTCCACGTGAAAATCGAGTCCGCGCAGGATGACTTTAAGACCGAAACGCTTGACGAGTTTTTTGACGGAGATCATCTTGTGTTATGTGTCATTGCGAGGAGGGCGCTTTTCCGACAAAGCAATCTCATTGTCGTGCTGGGAGGTTGCTTCGAGGCTGGCGCCTCTCGCAACGACATTAGGACTTCCTCTTCAACGCATTCTTCAATTCACTGCGCCGCTGTTGATGTGCTTCATCGGGGATTTTGCCCGCGCGGTGCAGATCGTCGAGCGCGATGATGGCATCCATGATGGATTCGGAGTCTTCGAATTCATCATCGCCATCCTCGTCCATCTCCTCTTCCTGTTTGCGGCGGTCGCGCATGTACAGCCAGACACCGGCGATGATCAGCACAACGCCAAATGCGCCCACGCCGATCAACAGGGTCTGATTCTGCGTGACATCGGGATTGACGGCTGTGCTGTCTTCGGGGTTGCCGCTGAGCGTAAATTCAACACTCCCGCCTTTTTGCAAACCGCCGGCGGAATAAACATGGAAACTCATCGTCTGCATGTTCTGTATTCCCTGGTCGGTCAACGTGCCGCCTTTCGCCTCCACACCGTTGGGCAGGAAGAGCGAAACATCGTCAATCGGCAAAAGCGCGGATTGCGAGATTTGAATCTCCTTCGCCTTTGGTATGGATGCAAACGCGATCAACCCGTAGGGCGTTTCACTCGGCGGCATGGCAAAACCGTCTGCGGTTTGCACAAAAGATGCGGAGTTTTGCGTGGCTTCGTAACCGAGCGCGCTGGAGTTTTCGGGGAAGGCGATGAAGGGCACGGTGTCGTTGTCGCCCATCTTCACAAGGACGGTTTTATCGCTTGTGTTGCTGATCGAATACACGGTGAAGATTTGCACGGCATCTGTGTTGGCAAAATCAAAATACATTTGAGCCGCATCTATCTTCAGTGTGGAAAGGTCTTCGGTGGCGCCGTAAATGACGAGAGGCGATAAAGACAGTTCGGTCATGCCGGCCTGGGCAACCGCAAAATCGGTCTGGTAACTGATGCCGTTCACCTCCACCTCGGCGATGTAAATCTGGTTTTCGGGAATTTCGATGTTCTCAAAAACGTACGTGCCGTCTGCGTTGAGCGGCGTTTCGAATGAACCCGTTTCCTGCGGGCCGGCGTTGGGGTCGCTGGAGTGTTCGAAGGAACGCAATTTGACGACGAGATTGGATGGAAGCGCCGCGCCGGTTTGATTCTCCACCGTGCCGATGACATTGCCGAAGCCGGGGATGATTGCCGTCGTCGCTTCCGGCGTGACCCCGGCCTGCTCTGTTGCATCCGGCGTGATCTCCGCTGACGGAGTCTCTGCCACGGCGCTGACCGGAGTCTCGGTTGCTGAATCAGCCAGGCCCTGAGTCTGATCGAATGTCAACGTCCGCAGATAAACTGCAACGGCGAGTGCTTCTTCGTCGCTGAAATCCTTTCCAAAAGCGGCGACATCCTCCGAACCGTTTTTGATGACCTGGATCAAATCATTCTCCGAAAGCGCGGACATCTTCTCCAGGTTTTCAAAATTTTTGGCGCAGTCAACGCAGTTCTTTTCAAAAAGCAATTTGCCGGTTTGGATTTGTTCGTCGGTGGTGTGAAGGGTCATCGCGTAAGCCACCACATCCCAGCGTTCCTGATCGTTCAGGCTGGAGAAGGGCGGCATGAAGCGGTCGAGGTTGCCTCGCGTGACCTGCGCGTACCAGTCGGAGGGTTTGGCTTTTGCGGCGACTTCGGGCAG
>JBBIUO010000007.1:23599-24011 GCA_037440205.1 Chloroflexota bacterium | reverse complement strand
CCCGTCACCGCCCCGAATCGATTCTATCAAGCGCCGCACTGCAACGGATTTGGACACCGGATGCCGCAAAGCATGGTCGCCATGCGCGGAATGAAAGCGGAAGGCGGCTGGGGCGTGGTCTGCACCGAAGAGACGGAAATTCACCACACCAGCGACCTCTCCCCTTTTTTTGAAGGGCGCATCTGGAGCGACGACGACATCCCCGCCTGGCAGTTGATGACCGACGCCGTTCACAAGCATGGCGCGCTGGCTGGCATTGAACTCACCTACAACAGCCACGACGCATCGAATTTATTTTCGCGCGCCTCCGCTTTCGATGTGCGTTCAACGGGAATCAGCGGCGGCAGTGGATACGAACCCGGTCAAAGCCGCGCCGCATCGAAGGATGATTTGAAGCAGGTTCGCAAGTGGC
>JBBIUO010000007.1:15267-23581 GCA_037440205.1 Chloroflexota bacterium | reverse complement strand
CCATCCGCGCGAAGAAAGCGGGCTTCGATATTATCTACTGCTACGCCGCGCACAACATGACCCTTGCCTTTCACCTGCTCTCCAAAGACAACGACCGCACCGATGAATACGGCGGCTCGCTCGAAAATCGCGTGCGTTTTTTGCGCGAACTCATCGAAGATACAAAAGAAGCCGTCGGAGATACGTGCGCCGTTGCCATCCGCTTTGCAGTGGATGAATTGCTCGGCACAGACGGAATGCAACACGACGGCGAAGCGCAGGACATCGTGGGAATGCTCGCCGAACTCCCCGATCTGTGGGACGTGAACATCAGCAACTGGGCAAACGATTCCATCACCTCGCGTTTTGGAAAAGAAGGCCATCAGGAAAAATATATTTCCTTCGTCAAAAAACTCACCACCAAACCCGTCGTCGGCGTTGGCCGCTACACCTCGCCCGATTCGATGGTCTCTGCCATCGAGCGCGGCATCATGGATTTGATCGGCGCGGCGCGTCCCAGCATTGCCGATCCGTTTCTGCCGAACAAAATCAAGGAAGGCCGTCCCGAAGATATCCGCGAGTGCATCGGCTGTAACATCTGCGTCACCGGCGACACGCGCTTCGTTCCGATTCGATGCACGCAAAATCCAACCATGGGCGAAGAATTTCGCAGAGGCTGGCATCCTGAAATTATCGCGCCGCAAAAAAGCAACGATGAAATTCTCATTGTCGGCGCGGGGCCGGCGGGACTCGAAGCCGCAAGCGCACTTGGTCAGCGCGGCTATCACGTCATCCTCACCGATGCGCGGCGCGAAGCGGGCGGGCGTGTGATTCTCGAATCCGCGCTTCCCGGCCTCAGCGAATGGCGGCGCGTGGCAGATTATCGCCTCACGAAAATCGGCAAAACGCCGAACATTTATTTTTATCCGTCCAGCCCGATGACCGCGCAAGACATTCTCGAAGCCGACGCGCCGCACGTCATCCTTGCCACAGGCGCAACCTGGCGGCGCGACGGCATGGGCCGCTACATCACCCGCCCCGTGCAGGGCGATGCAAAAATTTTCACGCCCGACGATTTGATGAACAACAATCTCCCGTCAGGCAAAGTCCTCATCTACGACGACGATCATTATTACATGGGCAGCATCCTCGCCGAATTGCTCGCACAGAACGGTTGCGAAGTCACGCTGATGACGCCCGCGCCGATCATTTCATATTGGACTCAATTCACCCTCGAACACAATCGCATCATCAAGCAGTTACTTGACTTGAACGTTTCCCTGCTCCCAAACCATGTCATCGCTTCGCACGCCCCGACAGTTGCCACAGTCACGAACATCATCACCTCCGCCGAATCGACTCTCCCCTGCGACGCCGTTGTCATGGTCACAGATCGAATCCCCAACGATTCGCTTTACTATGAACTCCAGCCCGCGCTCGCCGAAGGCAAACTCAAATCCCTGCGCCGCATCGGCGACGCCGAAGCGCCCAACATCATTGCCCAGGCCGTCTTCAGCGGTCATCTCGCCGCCCGCGAATTCGACGAATCCATCAACCCCGACATAACTCCGTTTAAAGTGGAACGGGTTGGGATCTGACGGCGTAGGGCGCGTTCTCTTACGCGCCCGTTGGCGTTACACACCTGCCCTGGCAGGCGGTGCCAGGGGAGAACGCCAACTACGCGGTTACGGCATAAGGTATGCGCAACATAAATGTCGCGGTACGGCTTTACAATCACAACCAAGAGGAGAAACTCAATGAAAAAAATTTATCTCATCATCTTTGCCATTGCCCTCGCATTCTTCATCAGCGCGTGCGGATCGAAATCACCGGACAAATCTGATCTGAGCGTCAGTTGCGCCTCTCTCCAACCGACGGAGAACGACGTCCGTTTCGCGCTGGATTTTGGCAAGGAATTATTCACAGACGTGAACTGGCAGCGCAGTTACACCGTGCAGGAATTACAGGCCACCGTCTCCTGGACTCACCGCACCTCGTCCGCGCTTGCCGATGTGACGGTGTACATGTTCTGCGACGAAAAAGGCACCGACGATATTTCCTGGTTCTACAACGATGCCGCCCTGCAAACCATGTTCCAGGGTTACGACGAGTTCACTCTGGCCGCCTCCTGCGAAAAAGACAAAACCCTGCTTTACGAAGTCAATGCCGTGGAGGAAAACCAGCCATACAACATCCGTCTGTGGGCTGAGCCGCTGAACAAATCCCGCCTGCTGTCTGTTCTCATCACCTTCCCCGTTGGGGAAAGCGATCTGCTCGAAAAATACAGCCAGGAATTTTTCCCGGAGTTTTCCTCCTGCCCGTAAAGCGAGAGACCCGTTGCTCCCTGCGCCGGGGACGGCGCAGGATTTTCCTGACAAAGCGCCGCCGCCCACAGGGTGCTTCGCAAGGGACGGCGGCTGGAGCATTATTTGATGACACCATTCTCATTCCTCCTCCCCATCCTCGGCTACCTCTGCGGATCGCTCCCCTTCTCCGTCTGGATCACCCGCTTCGTCAAACACGTGGATGTGCGCGACGCGGGATCAGGTCACGCCACCACGACCAACACTATCCGTCAGGCGGGATTCGGCTGGGGCGCGCTTGTCTTTGTGTTGGATATCGCCAAGGGATTCCTCCCAACATTTCTGGCAATGCAAACGGGACAACCCTATATCGTTGTGCTGACCGCCGCCTTTGCAGTGGTGGGACATTGCTGGCCGGTCTTCGCTCAATTTCGCGGCGGGATGGGATTGGCGACGACAGGCGGCGCTTTGCTGGCGATCAACCCGTTGACGTTTCTCGTTTGCTTTGGATTGCTTCTGCTCCTCGTGCTGGTTGTCCGCCACTCGGCGCGGGCGAGCGTGTTCACCGGCGTGCTCGCCGCGCCGTTGTTGTGGCTGTTGAATATCCGCGATCTCTCGTTTTGGGCAACCGCCGCCATCGGCGTGGTCATCGCGATTCGATTTTTGATCGATTGGAATCGCAAATACCGCGAGTTGTGGCTCGACCGGGAGAAGGCAGGAAAAGGCACAAGCTGAGATTTCTGGTGATTGCCCACAAGTTTTTTTGCCGCGAATTACACGAATGCTCGCGGATTGAACAGAAAAATCCGCGCAAATCTGCGAAATTCGAGGCTGAAAATTCGCTGGAATGACGCGCACTAAGATGCGGATAATTACCAGTGAGATTCTGCTCATCATCGGCGAAGCAGGCCGGGGCGGACGCGAAGCGTGAAGCGTGATCTTCATCCAAAAAAAATCGCCCGCAAAGAATCATAAAGGGTCACAAAGGAACTTTTCATCTTCCTTTGTGACCCTCCCTGGCACTGCCCGCCAGGGCAAGTGTTGTTACCTTCGTGGTTGATTCCCTATTCTTCACCCAACAACCAATCCAAAATACCGGTTTTCTTCTTGCCGGTCTCCTCCAGAAGAGGCATGGTCATCATCACCACGGTGATGTTGTCGTGGCCGCCGCGTTCATTTGCGAGAGTGACCAGCGCCTCGGTTGCGGCCTTCATATCTTTTTTCGAGCGGATGGTTTTCAATATCTCATCGTCCCACACAAGATCGGTGAGGCCGTCACTGCACAAAAGCACCGTATCGCCCGGCGCAAGGTGAAAGCCCTGATTGTTGATCGATTCCTCGTTCGATTCGGCGTTATCGATCCGCAAACGGAAATCCACATCGGGCAGTTTGAGGCCGCCCAAATGCCTGCGGATGACGTGCAGGTTGGGGTGGTCGTGCATTTGCTCGGCGGTGATGATGCCTTTTTCGTAGGCTTCCTGCACCCAGGTATGGTCAACGGTGAGACGCTGAATGTGTTTGCCGCGCAAAAGATAAATGCGTGAGTCGCCGACATAGGCGGTGTACAACCTGTTTTCGATGATCCAGGCGCAGGCGCAGGTGGAACCCATGCCGTCCTCCTCCTCCTTGCCGGCGGAGTGCGAGGCGATGGACTGGCTGGCATGATGGATCGCATTTTCAAGAATGCCGAGGGGCTTCTTTGCGTTGCTTTCGGCAACCACGGAGGTGATGTAATTCACCGCGAGTTCCGCGGCCACTTCGCCGGCGCGATGCCCCCCAATGCCGTCGGCCACCACAGCGAAAACCGCCGGGCGCGAATCATCCTTGCTTAGTTGAAACGACGAGATCGCATAGCGGTCTTCGTTGTTCTTGCCAGACATCCCGGCATGACTAAGCGCGGCAATGTGCAAATGAGGAAGCGATGTGCGAATCATGCTTCGATGTCTTGAACGGAAACGGTGGGTTTGGAGGTCACAGGCGGCACCCTGAGCGTGAATCGATAACTTAATTGACCGAAGTTTACCATATCCCCGTGCATTAGCCGATAGCCTTCGCGGGGGATGGGCTCAAAGTTTACCCACGTGCCTGCTACCGAGTTGTTATCCAATAGCAGGTAGCCGCCGTCCTCGGTTTGGCGGAGGCGCGCATGAAGAGAGGAAACAGACGGGTCGTCCAAAATCTGGGTGCATTGCACCGGGTCGGTGCCAAAGGTGATCTCCTTTTCGATGAGCGGGATCGGCGCGGCGACGGCCGGGACTCCATCTGCATTGACTCGGATGAAAGAAGCCGCCGCTTCCACCACCGACCTTGAAACTGGTACGGCTTTCTTTGGGCTGGATCGGCGCTTTTTGCTTTTTTCCTCCGCGATCATGGGCGCCTGCGTCATGGTCCGAATCGGCTGGGTGAGCGGGTCCGCATCTGCGCGGCGAGCCTCCTGCGCGGCGCGGATGGACGGCATCCGAATCAATCCGCTGATCAAGCTCAGGAACAGCACCAGACCGGCAAGGATGATCGCGCCAAAGGTGATGGGCGTGCGATACTTCGCCAGCATCGCGGAGATTCCCTTCGGCGGCTGAATCACCGTCACCACGACGAGCGCAGGCATGCTGACCTTGCTCAAGCCGAGGGAATCCACTGCTTCTATGGCAATCTGATGCTCCCCACTACTGGTGTAGGCGGTCAGATCCCAGGTGAACAAATTGAACGGCTCGACGGTGTTCTCGTCCATGATGACGCCGTCCACGTACAGCGTGGTGCGGGTCAACGGGCGGATGTGACCGTCGGGAAACTCGACGATGATTTCAATTTCCTGCGTTGCCGGCAAAAGGATTTCGGTGTTGAATGGGTCGTCTTCGGGGGCGCGCCGGGTGATTTGCAGGGAAGTCGTCACGGGGAACGGGTTGGGCGGCTGGATATCCACCGTAAATTTTTGCTCGGCGGAGGTCAATTCCCCGGCGGGCAAATTCACTTTCACGCTCAAGGTATGCTCGCCCGCAGATTTCAACCGCGACGAGTACGAAAGCGCGTACACCCGGCGCAATGCCGCAAAATAAGATTCGGGATCGGGAAACCGCTCCAGCCCGGAGAACTTGAACATGCTCCCGCCCGTTTGGATGGCGAGGTTGTTGAAGGCCGCCGCACTGGTGGTGGTGAACGTCGTTTCGAGATCAACAAACCAGACAAAAACGCGGATACCATTTTCAACTGCGCGCTGAACGTACGGCTCGAGGGCGGAGGCAATGTTGGGATCGTCGGAATGGGGAGTGATGAACAAAATGGCACGTTTCACCCCAAGTCGCGTGGTCTGCGCGCTGACGGTATCTATGGCGATGGCAAGCGATTGCAGGTTGGGGGTGGCGGCGCGAAAGTTGGGCTGGAAGGTGTTCAACCCCACAATAAAATCCGCGGCGCTGGCATGGTTGATAACGGGTCCCGCCTGGCTGACGAGGCTGTAATCATCCGGGGGATCCGGCGGGCGGCTCTGCGCCCATTGAACGAGTACTTGTGAGATGCGTTGAAAACGGGAAATGTTCGTCGCCGGGTCCCGCGTATCCAGTTGCTGGCCCTGATTGACGGCGATGACCAACTGCAACGGCACGGCAATTTCGATCAGGGAATCTGTCGGGAGGGGCTGTCCGTCCTCGATAACAGAAACAGCTTCGGGCTTGAGTCCTGAAACGAAAATGCCGTTCGTGTCGAAGACATCCAAAAAGGCGGAAACTGTCGGAAAGGCCGAAGCATCCGCAGGGTAGAGATTCGCAGAAGCAAGGTTTTGCTGGGCGCGGACATTCGAAGCGGCGCCAAACAAAAAACTCAGGCTGAGAAGCAGGGCAAAAAACCTACGCATTGGCCTCAACAAAAACAGGGCATTTCCTGGTAATGGTCGGTGTGCATGATGATGTCAGTTGAGCGAGATAATATCTCGCTGCTACGTCATTTACACGAGCCCACCACCCATTTTCTTTGGGTGTGGAAGGACGCATGTAAGTCAATGCCCGGAAGGGATGCAAGGGCGGCTGACGGGTAATATCATACTCTACCCGATTAAATTCGTCTACTTGGGGGGTTTTGTTTTTGCGGAAATGACCTTTCAAGATTGTTGAGGCATTTCGCTTTGGACCCTAACTCGGACGAGCCGACCTGCGGCAAAAAGGATTCAACCACGAAGGGTCACAAAGGAAAGCCATTAAAAACCTTCGTGACCCTTTGTGCTTCTTTGTGGTAAAAATTCCCGCCCCTCCGCCGGGCGGGTGAGGCGCAGGTAGGTGATGCCGAGGGTGGTTTTTATCAGGGTCTGGAGAACCACCGAGAAGAGCGTCATCACGGGGGTAAAAATGCACGAGAAAAGGATGGCAATCGCCATGAAGAGTTGACTATCCATTTTGCCGCCCGATTCGAGAAGAAACGGGAGAAAGAAAAGCGGAATAAACAACGGAAACAGAATCACACTGGAAACGATCATGCCGCCGAAATAAACAATCAACGAGATGGCGATGTATTTCCAAATATGCTCGCGTACGATCTGCAAGGCGCACTTGACCGCATCCACCGGGCCCAAATCATCGGCAATGACCGCCATGTACGCCGACTCCAGTACTCCCATGACGAGATACATCAGCGGCGTCATGAGGAGGATTACGGGCTGCCAGCAAATGGCCGCCATACCGATGGTCACCATCGTCGAGACAAACATGCACGCAAAAATGGCGGTAAATACCAACCCAAAAGTCAGTTGAACGATCAACGTCACGCCAAGTTCGCGCCAGAAATACGCAAAGCCGTCGCGCAGTAAATCCACGAAACCCAGCGAACCTTCCCCCCGCTCTAGGCGGACGATGCCCAGCGCCACCGACGAGGAGGCGATCACATGCAGCACCATGCCTGCAATCGAAAGCAGGATGATGAAAAGCGTCCACGCTCCCCCAAGCACGAGGCTGGCCGAGTCCGATATGTTTCCATCCACGAAAAAGAGGAACACAAACATGAACGGGAGCACCGCAAAGAGCAACAACATGGGCAGAGTCAGCAATGCCCAAAATACTTTGCGCTTCCAGGTGATTTGCAGGGCGCTGGTGAGGATGG
Source organism: Chloroflexota bacterium (assembly GCA_037440205.1). GTDB lineage: Bacteria > Chloroflexota > Anaerolineae > Anaerolineales > Villigracilaceae > Villigracilis. The sequence continues at coordinate 16,217 of JBBIUO010000007.1, read as the reverse complement.
TTCCGTAATCGAAGTTCATCATAGTCTCCCATCAATCGTCAATCAAAAATCGTAAATTGCTATTCCCACTCAATCGTCGCGGGCGGTTTGCTGGTCACATCATACACCACGCGGTTGATCCCATCCACTTCATTGACCACGCGGCTCGAAACCCTCGCCAGCAGGTCATATGGCAGGCGCGCCCAGTCGGCGGTCATAAAATCATCGGTCACCACCGCGCGGATCGCTGCCGCCTCCTGATACGTTCGGTAATCGCCCATCACCCCCACCGACTTCACAGGAAGCAAAACCATGAACGCCTGCGAGGTCTTCGCGCCTTTGCCCAAAAAGCCCGCTTTGGATAATTCCTCCAAAAGGATTTTATCTGCCGCCCGCAAACGGGATACACGCTCCGGCGTACACTCCCCGAGACAGCGCACGGTCAACCCTGGACCTGGAAACGGTTGCCGCCAAACGAGAGATTCGCTCAGCCCGAGCGCCTCCCCCACCAAACGAACCTCGTCCTTGAACAAATACCGCAACGGTTCGACAAGTTCGAATTGCATGTCCTCCGGCAGGCCGCCGACGTTGTGATGCGTCTTGATTTTATCCGCCTTGTTGCGGTCAGGCGCGGAGGATTCGACCACGTCGGGATAAATCGTCCCCTGCACCAAAAACTTTGGCTGATCCACTTGTTTTGCCTGCCGTTCAAAAATGCGGATGAACTTCTCGCCCACGATTTTTCTTTTTTTCTCAGGGTCAGTGACACCCTTGAGCGCGCCGAGAAATTCCGCGCTGGCTTCCACGGTGATCAACTCCGCGCCCAAGCCGCCCCGAAAAGCGGAAGCCACCTGTTCGCCTTCATTTGCGCGGAGTAAACCCGTATCCACGAACACGCACACGAGTTGATCGCCGATGGCTTTGTGAACCAGCGCCGCCGCCACCGAAGAATCCACGCCGCCGGAAACCGC
>JBBIUO010000007.1:9206-15222 GCA_037440205.1 Chloroflexota bacterium | reverse complement strand
ATGATGGATGCGGGAGTCCATTCGGGTCTGGCTCCGCAAATGTCAATGGCGAAATGCTTGAGCAGTTCGATTCCGTTCGGGGTGTGATTCACTTCGGGGTGGAATTGCACGCCAAAATATTTTCTCTGCATGTCGCCGATGGCCGCGTACGGGCTGTTGGCTGATTTTGCCAATGGAATGAATCCCTGCGGCAGGCGGGTGATCTTGTCGCCATGCGACATCCATACCTGCGAAAGCACGTCCAGCATGGTGCCCGGAACCAGCGATTCGATCTCGGCAAAGCCAAACTCGCGCTCGCTGGAAGGGTTGACCTGGCCGCCCAGGGCATGAGTCAATGCCTGCATTCCGTAGCAGATGCCGAAAATCGGCAGACCCGATTCGAGGATGAATTTTTGAATGTGCGGCGCGTTCTCTTCGTAGACGGATTTGGGGCCGCCGGAGAGAATGAATCCCTTTGGCTGGATGGAGAGGATTTTTTCCTGCGGGGCATCCCATGGAAATAATTCGCAGTAGACGTTCACTTCACGGATGCGGCGCGCAATGATCTGCGCGTATTGGGAACCGAAATCAAGGATGGCGATTGAGTTCATAGGGCAAGATGGAACACGCTGCACGGGGTAATTTTGTGTTACGTGTTCCGTTTTTTCTCCGAAATAAGATGAAAATGCAAATGTGGAAAGTCCTGATAGTCCCCGCCGTTGACGATGAGGCGATAGGCTTTGAGTTGGAATTCGTCTACAAGGCTTTGGACGGTGGAATACAGGTCGGTTAAAAAGGTGGTATCCTGCGGGTCGAGGCTGGCAAGCGAATCCACCTGTCTCTTCGGGAGAATGAGCACGTGAAACTCGTAGCCAGGAGAAGGATGATGAAACGCAATCAGGCTCGGGGTGTCGCGGAGGCGTTTGACCGGGATGAGGAAACTCATGCGGGCGATGATCCAGCCGATGAATGGGGAAAAGATCCAGGTGAGTTTTCTAATCCACGAATTCAATTTTACCGTTATCGAGCGATTTGATGCACGCCAGCGACTCGACCTGCACGCCCAGCGGCGCCAACGCATCGCGCCCGCCTTCAAAGATTTTTTCGATCAATGCACCGATGCCGACAATCGTTGAGCCTGCGGCCTCCGCCAGACGAACCAGCCCAAGGATGGTCGCGCCCGAAGCAAGGAAGTCGTCAATGATGAGCACCTTTTCGTTGTTTTCGAGATATTCGGGCGAGACGATCAACTCGACCATGCGGCCTTTCGTGTGCGAGGGCGCGAGGGTGAGGTAGACCTGATCGGGCATGGTGATGGGTTTGGTTTTACGCGCATACACAACCGGCAGTCCCATGTGAGCGGCTGTGGTCACTGCGGGCGCGATGCCGGAGATTTCAGCGGTGAGGATTTTCGTCGCGCCGACGTTTGCAAATCGTTTTGCAAATTCCCGCCCGCAGGCATCCATCAAAAGCGGATCGACCTGATGATTGACAAAGCTGTCCACTTTCAAAATTCCATTCCCCAAAACCTTTCCATCCTTCAAAATTCGATCTTTTAATAACTGCATGTCGCCTCCGCAATGACTAGACAGATTTTTTTCACATTGTACAACGTGAAGGAAGAAGATGCCAGAGTGAAAACAAGGTAAAGACCTGACAGGTTTCCACAGACTCGAGTTGGCAAATCGAATCTGCTTCACAATGGTGATCGTTGAGACGAAGAGCGGCAAAACCTGTCAGGTCTGTATCAATGAAACCGTCAAAAAGTCTGTGTTAGAATTCTGCGCGTGATAAACAAGGCAATTCTAATACTGGCATCCAATTCTCCGCGCCGCAGACAATTGCTTGCGCTTGGGAACTGGAATTTCGATGTCATCGTCTCGGATGTGGCCGAGACACAACTTGAAAACGAAACGCCAAAGGATTATGTACTGCGCCTTGCCCGGGCGAAGGCGCTGGCGGTTGCGGAAAAGGCAGGCACGGAAACCATCATCATCGGTTCGGATACGGCGGTGATAGACGGCGGTGAAATCCTCGGCAAACCCATTGACGAAGCCGATGCGAAGCGAATGCTCAAACAATTGCGCGGGCGAACCCATCAGGTGTTCACGGGGCTGGCCCTCCATCGCATGAGCGACGGAAAAACGCTGACCGAGTTGTGCATCACCGATGTGCCGATGCGAAATTACTCGAATGATGAAATCGCGGCCTACATCCAAACCGGTGACCCGCTCGACAAAGCCGGCGCGTACGCGATTCAGCATTCCGATTTCCAACCCGTCGAATCCATGCGCGGATGTTACGCCAGCGTGATGGGATTGCCGATGTGTCATGTGGTGCGGGCGTTGAAAAAGTTCGATGTTTCTCCGCTTGCGGATGTGCCCGTTGCCTGTCAAAAATTATTGAATTACGAATGTCCTGTTTCGGGAGCGATTTTGAGCAGTGAATTGAAAGGAATCGAATGAAAGTTTTTCGCTGGATAAATCTAATTGTGGTACTGGCTCTTCTTTCGTCCTGTAGTTCGGGTGGAACGGGCGGCAGTAACCCGATCAGTGGACTTTTCGCCACCCCCACTCCCATTCTGCCGACCGCGCATCCCACGATCATTCCCGCGCCCGATGTTCGCGCGGCGGTCACAACATTTTTACAGGCTCTGCAAAAAGACGATTTCGAAACCATGTACGCCATGCTCGCCCAGCAAAGCCGCGATGCGCTGACACTGGAGGATTTTTCCCAGCGCTGGAACAATGCGTTGAATGAAATGAGCGCATCCAGCATCGAATTCACGATCAACTCATCGGTCATCAGTCCATTCAAGGCCGAGATCGGGTACAGCGTCACGTATAAAACCGTATTGGCGGGAGACCTGCAACGGAACATCGTCATGCGTCTCGCAAACGAAGAAAACGCATGGAAGGTCATCTGGGATGACAGCATCATCATGCCCGAACTTGCAGGCGGCAACGTGCTCAAAATGGATTACAGCATCCCTGCGCGCGGCGACATCTACGACCGCAACGGCCTCCCCATCGTTTCGCAGGCGGATGCCTTCGCCTTCGGCATTCAAACCGATCAGATTGATATTGAAATGCAGGGAGCATTGACTGCCGAACTGGGCAAACTCTGCGGCTACGACCCCGAATACATCAAAGACCAGATCGAAGCCAGCGGTCCCGGCAACTACCTGCCTATGTGCGAAGGCACACGCGAGGAAGCCCAGCGCCTGCTCGCCATCAGCCCCGGCGGTTTGGTGATTTCCGACGAATACAATTCGCGCTATTACTTTGGCACGGGTCTTGCGCCCCAATCGGTTGGCTACACCCAACTCATCTCCCCCGAACAACTTAATTCCTACCGCCGTCTCGGTTATAACGGGAGCGAGAGTGTTGGTCAGGCCGGCATCGAAAAATGGGCGGAGGATTATCTTGCAGGCCGACATGGCGGGATTTTACGCGTGGTCGGTCCCACCGGGCAGATCGTCTCCACGCTGGGTCAGAGTGCGGCGCAACCTGCCGACTCGGTCTACCTGACCCTCGATAGCAACATGCAGAAGTATGCCCAACAATCCATCGAATTCTTCCGCGGCGCAGTGGTGGTGATGGAAGTGGATACGGGCCGAATCCTTGCGATCGCCTCCGCCCCGGATTTTGATCCCAACTATTTCGAGAGCAACAACCCGAACGCGGGCGGCTCCAACCTGCTGACGGAGGGTGCGCTTCTCAACCGCGCCACACAGGGACAGTACCCCCTTGGTTCCGTATTCAAAATCATTACCATGTCCGCCGCGCTGGAAAGCGGGCTTTACCTCAAAGATACAACCTACGATTGTCAATATGATTTCACCCGTCTGCCGGATCGCGTAAGGCACGACTGGACCTGGCAACACTGTCAGGATGCAATTGCGGCGGGAAATGCCTGCGATGATTCAAGCACCAGACCCTCCGGCCTGCTCACCTTGCAGGAAGGCTTGATGCGTTCGTGCAATCCATATTTTTGGGAAATTGGCTGGGACCTGTTTACAAACTGGAATCGCGGCAACGATATTGCCAACATGGCGCGCGCCTTCGGGCTTGGTTCCCCCACCGGCATCGAGCAAGTGGATGAGGAGACTGGTCAGATCACAGACCCTGCCACAGATATAGATGCCGTGAATCAAGCCATCGGACAGGGCGACGTGCTTGTGACTCCGCTTCAAGTGGCGAGATTCACCGCCGCCATCGCAAACGGCGGGACCTTGTACCGGCCCCAGCTTGTCGAGAAGATTCAACCCGTTGACGGCGATCCAAAACTCGTCTTTCGCCCGGAGGCCACAGGCACACTCCCCCTGCGCTCTGAAAATCTCGAAGTCCTGCGTGAGGCCATGAAAATGGTGACTCAAAATCCGCGCGGAACGGCTCGTTACAATTTGCGTGGTCTGCAATTCGATGTGGCTGGCAAAACCGGTACCGCCGAATCGGGCAATGGCAAATCCCATGCGTGGTTTGCCGGTTATACATTGAACGAAGCCGATACCGGCCTGCCGGATATCGCCATCGCAGTCATCGTGGAAAACATCGGCGAAGGCTCCGAGTATGCTGTGCCGATTTTCCGAGCCATGGTCGAGACGTATTACTACGGAAGCCCACAGCGCATCTTCTACGATTTCGGGCCCATCGGCCAGCCGCCCTACACGCCCACTCCGTTCGGCGCGGGGAACGGGTTGCCGTAAATTTCCACGTTCAGCCGCCGGGGACGGCGGTTTGAGCAAAACAAGGAAGAATATTTGACGAAGGAAATTCATACGCATGGTTTGATCATCAAGGCCCAATCCGGTTTCTTCACTGTGGAGACCGGGGAGGGTCTTGTCGTTTGTCAGTTGCGCGGCAAACTCAAGCAGGGACGCGCCGTCGGCGACATTGCCGCGCTGGGTGACCATGTCACGGTCACGGTTTTGGCGGATGGCGCCGGGGTGATCGAAAATGTCCGGGAGCGCAAGCAGGCCATCGTCAGGTTGGACCCGAGACCCCAGGGCGAGTATCAACAAATTTTGCTGGCAAATGCCGATCAGGCCGTATTCGTCTTTTCGTGCGCGCATCCAAATCCAAAATTGAGAATGCTCGACCGTTTCCTCGTCATCGCTGAAAAACAAAAAGTCCCCGCCGTTGTCATCGCAAATAAAATTGATTTGGTCGAAGACCCAAAAGAAATTTTCGGCTTGTATGAATCCATCGGCTATCGTGTGATTTACACCTCCATCAAAACGGGCGCGGGACTCGATGAATTCAAGACGCAATTGCAAAATAAGATCAATGCGCTTGCAGGGCCGAGCGGCGTGGGAAAATCCAGTTTGCTGAATGCGATTCAGCCGGGACTTGGGTTGGCGGTCAACGAAATTAGCACGGCGGTCAATAAGGGCAGGCACACCACCGTCACGCGGCAGATGTTTCCGTTGGAAGGCGGCGGATACGTGGCAGATACGCCGGGCTGGAAAAGCCTCGCGCTGTGGGATACCGAGCCCGAGGAAATGGATGCGTATTTTCCAGAACTGCGCGAGCTCGTGCCGCATTGCCAGTTCAGCGATTGCACGCACAAACACGAGCCGGGTTGCGCCGTCCGCGCCGCGTTGAAGGATGGGAAGGTTCATCCCGAACGATACGATTCGTATTTGAGATTGAGAGCGGGACAGGAGTGAGGAAAGGATGAAGGATGAATTATGAAGGATGAAAAAAGATTGATTTACGCTTGTACTTGACACCTGACGCCCGACACCTGATACTTAATCCATGATTGATAACTGGAACATGCTCGGACATGAATGGGCGGTGGATATGCTCCGCCGGCACGCGGCGCGCGGAGAGGTTCGCCATGCGTATCTTTTCTGCGGACCTCCCGGGCTGGGACGCCGCACACTGGCTTTGCGTCTCGCCCAGGCATTGAACTGCACGAGACCCATCGCCGCTGGAGAACCCTGCGGAATATGCCGCGACTGCAAACAAATCGAATCCATGCAACACCCGGACATGAACGTGGTGCAGGCGGAGACCGAAGGCGGCGTTCT
>JBBIUO010000007.1:3636-9193 GCA_037440205.1 Chloroflexota bacterium | reverse complement strand
AGGTGCAACACACTTTGTCGCTCAAGCCGTATCAGGCAAAATACCGCGTGGCCTTGTTCTTGCGTTTTCAAGAAGCCAACGACAACGCCGCCAACGCTTTGTTGAAGACTCTCGAAGAAGCGCCCGCGCACGCCATCCTGCTGTTGACCGCCGATAATCCCGAAGCCCTTCTGCCCACCATCGTTTCGCGCTGTGAAATTTTGCGGCTTCGCCCGCTTTCGATTGACGCAATCGAATCCCACCTGCTCGAACGCGGCGTGGACGAAGACCGCGCGCGCCTGCTCGCCCACATCAGCGGAGGCCGCCCCGGCTACGCGCGCAGACTTGCGGACGATGCGTCCCTGCTCGAAAAACGCGAAGAACGGCTGAACGACCTGCAGACCCTCATCCCTGCTCCGCGCGTGGAAAAATTTTCCTACGCCGATAAACTCTCGAAGGATAAAGAATCCATGCGCCAGACGATTTTGATCTGGCTTTCCTACTGGCGCGATGTGATGTTGCGGGTGGCAGGCGCAGGGACTCCGCTCATCAACGTGGATCGCAACATGGAGATCGAATTCCTCGCAGGCCGTCTCGACCTCCCCACCGCTCGCCGCATCGTCAACGATTTGGAGTCGGCGCTGGAGAAGATGGAACGAAATGTCAATTCAAGACTGTTGGCCGAAGTTTTACTGTTGGATTGGCCGAAACCGTAGTGACGACTTCAGTTGTCCCCTTGGCTAAACGACTAAAGCCATTACTACGTAGTGACGACTTCAGTCGTCCGCTGGCTAAACGACTAAAGTCGTTACTACATATTAGACATGCCCTACGAATACCGCAAACTATCCCCCAGAGAACGCGAAGAAGTCATCCAATGCCGAAGGGAAAGAGGCTATCCATTACACGCGCCTCCGCATCCATTTCGGGAAGCAGGCGCTTATTTGATCACAGCCGCAAACTTTGAGCACAAGGCCATTATAAAGTTGCCACAGCGCCGCACAGAGTTTGAAACCCGATTACTGAACTCACTCAAGGAAATTGTGGATGACATCATTGCCTGGGTTGTTTTGTCAAATCATTATCACGTTTTGGCATATGTGCGGTCATTGGACGATATATCCGTTGCGCTCAAGCAACTGCACGGAACGACTTCCCGCGAGTGGAATATCGAGGATGGCCTGACGGGTAGACGTCGTGTCTGGTATAAGTTTGCCGACACATTCATAAGAAACGAAGACCATCTTCATGCAGCGTTCAATTACATCCATTACAATCCTGTTAAACATGGCTGCGTGAGCGACACATATGAATGGCCCTGGTCGAGTCTGTCCATGTATTTTGATGATATGGGCAGAGACTGGTTGAGGGATCATTGGCGGATGTATACGCCGAGCGTTGATTTTGGGAAGGGATGGGACGACTTTATTGAAACAGACAATGACTGAAACCAGCAACGACTAAAGTCGTTACTACGATGAATGGAGAATTAACATGTGCCGAAGCATCAAACCCCTGCGAAACATGGATCATCCCGTCACCGAGCAGGAGATTCAGGAAGCCGCCCTGCAATACGTGCGCAAGGTCAGCGGATACCGCAAGCCGTCGAAGGTCAACGAGGAGGTGTTTCAAAAAGCGGTGGACGAGGTCGCCGAAGCGACGAGGAAGATGCTGGAAGTTCTAACAGAGAGAAATACAAAATCATAGACTGACACAAAGGAGACCCCTCATGTCCCTCGACCCCAACTACAAATCCCTCAACCGCACCTCCACAGAGCGGATCAAAAAACTGGCCGCCAGCCTCACAGACGAGGAAATGCAAACCCGCGTCGGCGAGCATTGGACGGTTGCCATCGCCCTCGCCCACCTCGCCTTTTGGGATCGCCGTGTAATGTACGTGCTGGATATGACCGCGAAGGACGGCAAACTGTTCATCCCCGAAATTGATATCGTCGTCAATGATTTGTCCCTGCCGCTGTGAGCCGCCATCCCTGCGCGTGAAGCGGCGCGCATCGCCGTCGAAACCTCGGAGGATTTGGATCAGCGGCTGGAAGCCTACCCGCAGAATTTGCTCGAGGAAATCTACAACTACAACAAACGCTGGATCGTCCGCGCTTTGCAACGGGACGAGCATCTCGATGAAGTGGATGCGGCGTTGAAAGCCAGATGAACAGGCAAAACCCCATCTATTCAATCGCCTCCCTTAACTTCCGCGCCAGTTTCCCGAAATGCGGGGTGTAGCGGATATCGTCCTTTCGTGGGCGCGGCAGGTCAACTTTCACATCCAGTTTGATTTTGCCGGGGCGCTGGGTCAGCACCAAAACGCGGTCGGCCAGAAACAGCGACTCATTGATCGAATGCGTCACCATGATGACCGTTTTTTGTCTCGCCTCCCAGATGCGCGAGAGTTCCATCCACATGCGTTCGCGGGTCAAAGCATCCAGCGACGCAAAAGGCTCATCGAGCAGGAGCAGGTCCGGGTCATGGATGAGCGCGCGGGCAATCGCCACCCGCTGCGCCATCCCGCCGGATAATTCCCGCGGCCACGAATTCTCGAATCCATTCAATCCCACCAGTTCGATCATCTCACGCGCCCTGCCCTGCGCTTTGGCCTCGCCCATTCCGTTCAGTTCGAGCGGCAGTTTGATGTTATCCGTCACCGAGCGCCAGGGCATGAGATTCGACTGTTGAAAGACCATTCCGATTTCGGGATGCTGGTTGCGGATGAAATTCACCTGCCCATCTGTTGGAGTCAAAAGCCCCGCAAGGATTCTCAACAGCGTGGTCTTGCCGGAACCGGATGGCCCGAGAAAACAAATGAACTCGCGCGGGCACACTTCAAAGGAAATATTCTCCAGCGCGTGTAAACCGCCGTTGCTATCGGGAAAGACAACGGAAAGATCTTTTACAGTGAGGATGGGAGATTTGGCAACTGTCATTTCAATAAACATACGCGCATGATTCGTGTTGCGTGTTCCGTTACGGATTACGCAACACGAATCACGCAACATCTACGGCACAAATTCGTTCGTGAATGCCTTGTTCAAATCGACCGGCGCGGGGATCAGTTCCATCTTCACCAGCAGGTCGTTCATGTTTTCCCAGGCCTGCGGATTCGAATAACCGATCTTCTCCGCCTTCCAAAATTCGATGGACGTGTTGAGGATTTGCATCTGCAAGTCCTTGTCCTGCTCCGCGAGGTTTTCCACAAATTTCAAGCTGATGGTATACGCCTCTTCGGGATTTGCAATCGCATCGGCAATGCCGTGCGCCAGCGCGCGGGCCATGGCGCGGACAAGATCGGGTTCTTCCGCGATCGTCTTTTCGCTGGAGACGATTCCATTGGCGGCGAGTTGCACATAATCTGCCACGCGCAACTCGTTCACGTCAAATCCCTGCGAACGCAAAACGATCGGTTCGTTCGCCACGTAACCGACCACGATATTTTGCTGGCCCGACGCGAACGCCTCCACCTGATTGAATCCGATGGCGTTCACCTCCACATTGGCAAGAGTCAGTCCCGCCGAAAAGAGGATCGCCTGCAAACCGATGTAATTCGCGCCGAACAGACCGGGAAGTCCGATCTTTTTTCCGCTCAAATCAACGGGCTTTTCGATGTTCAATTCAGACGCGGAAACAATCGAGATCGGGAATTGCTGGTACCACGCAAACGCGTACACCACGGGCAATCCCTGCGAACGCGCCAGCAAAACCTGCTCGCCCGAAGCCACCGCAAACGGCAACTCCCCCGCCCCCACCATCGGTCTCGAACGAATAATCGAATTCGATCTCGATTCCTTCATCGGCAAAATATCCTTTTTCGACGGCGACATAAAAAGGCGCGTACTGGATATTCGGGATGTATCCCATCGGCAGTCTGATCTTGCGAAGCGCGCCCGCTTCATTTCCGCCCTGTAGGCTGGTACAGGCCGAAAGGGCGAGTCCCAGCCCAAGCATGAGTGTAACTATTTTTTTCAACATTGTGTGTCTCCTTTGAATTTTTTTCGCGCTGAGCGAAATCGAAGCGCATATCTGTCCTTCGACTCACCTGCACTGCACCAAACGCAGTGCGGCGCAAGTGTCGCTCAGGACGAAGTGTTTTGCCATTTCAAAAATCTTCTTTCGAGCAAAGTCACCACTGCGTAAAGTGACAACGCCAGCACGATCAACACAAACACCGCCACGTACACCATGGACGTGTCGTACTGAAAATCGCCGAGTTGCAATAAATAACCCAGCCCCTCCTCCGCATTCACCAGTTCGCCCACGATCGCGCCAATGACGGATAACGTCGCGCCGACGCGCAAGCCTCCGAGCAAAATTGGCAGTGCGGCGGGCAATTCCAGTTTGAGTAAAATCTGCCACCGCGTTGCGCGGATGGAATTCATCAAGTCGTACAACGAGGCAGGGACGGCGCGCACACCCACGATGGTATTCACCAGCACCGGGAAGAAAACGATCAGCGCACAAACCACCACCTTCGACAGAATCCCGCCGCCCAGCCAGATCACCAGCAACGGGGCAATGGCAACGATTGGCACCGCCTGGCTTGCCACAAGGTACGGCGAAAGGATTTTCTCCAGCGTGCGCGATTTCGCCAGCATGTACCCGACCACGGTGGCAAAGGTCACGCCCGCCAACATGCCCAGCACGATCTCCGTCAACGTGATGGCCGCGTGATAGAACAATATCCCGCTTGCAAGCGACTTGAGAAGACTCTGCCACACATCCGCCGGGGCAGGCAGGATGAAACGAGGCAGTCCGCTGAAACGCGCGATCAACTCCCATACCAGAAAACCAGCCATGAGGGAGAGCAGTCCAAGCCAGGGAATACGGTTGAGAATCTTGTTCATGTCATGTCGTCCGCGGGGCAAACAAAATGCCCTCGCCAGAATCAAAAGCGGGGCATGTGAATCAAGCCCAGGCGGAGTCTGATGCGGATTCACATCCAGAAAAAAAGCCCGAAAACAACGATCGTTTTCGGGGCGTGAATCCACACAGACCTGCGCAGGCCTGCATCACCTTCTTCTATCCAGACTATACTGTCGGCCCCGGAATTACACCGGGTCATGCGTTCTTCTGCGGCGCCTGTTTCTCAACGGAGAAACTGTCACTGCCCAAAAAGGCTCGTGGGCTTTACCACCGATCGGGAATTCACCTGCGCGTGCGGCGCAAGTGTCACCCTGCCCCGAAGGTCAATATTTAGTTGTGAAGATTATACCACCTGCAAATTACTCGGCCTTGACGATGCAATCGACCGGGCAGACGGAAACGCACTTGGGCGAATCGTTGTGTCCCACGCATTCCACACAGGTGGCCTGGTCAATCACGTAGAGGATGCCGTCGCCTTCGGAGATGGATTCGGTGGGACATTCGGGCAGGCACGCGCCGCAGGCGATGCATTCTTCCTGAATTTTCATGGACATGGTTTGGAGTTCCTTTTCTATGTTTGGATTTGTTGCGTCACCAAGATACACCCCCCAATTTTCCATGTCAATTGACTATCGTCTTATGTTTTCAGGTTTTTGTAATACCGGATGGATGATTTTTGGGCAGGTAGTTGTTATGTTGCAAGTAT
>JBBIUO010000007.1:0-3626 GCA_037440205.1 Chloroflexota bacterium | reverse complement strand
AGATCACGAAAACGCAGTAACCGCTTCGCGTCAATCGTTTGGGCAAAGAGCGACTGAAGTCGCCACTACAAAACCTTTTCGTGACCGCAGTGACAGGGCGACCCTCCTTTTACACAACATGTTTCGTGATGGCGTGGACGGGTCGCCCCTACAAAAATTTATTTCAACTGTGCCTTGATCTTTTCGGCAGTGTCTTTGTAGGCGGCCAGTTTGTCGCGCTCTTTTTGAACGAGAGCGGCGGGGGCCTTGTTGGCGAAGTCGCTGGAAAGCAATTTTTCCAACCGCTCGATATGCGACTCGGCCTCTTTCAAGTCCTTTTCGAGGCGGGATTTTTCCTCGGCAATGTTCACCATGCCTGCAAGCGGGAGGTAAATCTCCACCGAGCCAACTACAAGCGTGGCGGCGTCTTTCGGCTTCTCTGCCAGTGAACTGTGAATGGCGAGAAGCGAAGAGTCCAGCCCCGCGAGCGATGCAATCACCCGTGACTGGTCTTTCAGCAGTTCCGTCTTTGCGCCACCCGCAAAACTTGCGGCAATCTTTTTGGAGGGCGCCACGCCTTTTTCCATGCGCAGGTTGCGGATGGAACGGACGATCTCCTGAATCAATTCAAAGTCTGCGATCTTTGCCTCCTCCCAGCCTTCGGGTTCGCGCGGCTCCGGCCATTTCGCCACGATCAAGGCATTGGGCCAGTCTTTTGCAAGGTTGGACAAAATGGCATTTTGTCCAACGGCTTCGCGTAAATGTCCCCACACCTCTTCGGTCACGAATGGTGTGAAGGGATGAAGCAATCGCATCGCAATATCAAAGACTCGTGCAAGCGTTCCAACGGTCGAAAGCTGCGTGGCGTCGTTCTTCATCTGCTCTTTTGCGATTTCCACATACCAATCCGCGAAATCGGACCAGATGAAATCATAGATCTGCTGACCGGCCTGACCATATTGGAAGTTCTGGAACTGCCTCTCCACATCGCGGATAAGTTGTTGCAGGCGCGCCCAGATCCAGGAATCTGCCAACGTCCAATTGGCTGATGAATCGTGTTGCGTGGAGCGTGTTCCGTCGCCGTGTGTACCTGTGTACGTGTCTGCCTGTGTACCTGCATCCACGTTGCGTGTTGCGTGGAGGCTGTCAATTGCACTGATCACAAACCGTCCCGCATTCCAAATTTTATTTGCGAAGTTGCGGTTGGCTTCCACTTTCTTCACGCCCACGTTGGTGTCGTTGCCGGGCGTGGAACCCACCAACAGCGTGAAGCGAAGCGCATCCGTGCCGAGATCGTCCATGATGGTAATCGGGTCGATCACGTTACCGGTCGTCTTCGACATCTTACGTCCCATTTCATCGCGCACGAGTCCATGCAGGTACACGGTGTGGAAGGGAGCCTGCCCTGTGTATTCGAGTCCGCTCATGATCATGCGCGCCACCCAGAAGAACAGAATATCGTACCCCGTTTCCATGTAGGAGGTGGGGTAAAAATATTTCAGGTCGGGCGTTTCATCGGGCCAGCCCAACGTTGAGAAAGGCCACAGGCCGGACGAAAACCACGTATCCAACACGTCTTCGTCCTGGTGAATATCCTTCGAGCCACATGCCGCGCATTGAGCCGGGTCTTCGCGAGTCACGGTCATGTGGTTATTGGGGCAATACCACACGGGGATGCGATGTCCCCACCACAACTGGCGGCTGATGCACCAATCTTTTATATTTTCGAGCCAGTTGAAATATACCTTTTCAAAACGCTCCGGCACGATCTTGATGCGGCCATCGCGCACGGCATCCAGCGCCGCCTTTGCAAGCGACTCGATCTTCACGAACCACTGAGTCGAGATCATCGGCTCGATAATCTCACCACCGCGTTGTGAGCGCGGGATGGTGGTGTGGTATGGCTCGGTTTTGATGACGAGCCCGGCGGCTTTCATATCCCCCCAGAGATTCTTGCGGGCATCGAATCGATCCTGACCTTTGTATTTGCCTCCGTTTTCGTTGACCTTTGCCTCCACGTCGAGCATGGAGATGATGGGCAGGTTGTGTCTCTGCGCGATGAGATAATCATTCGGGTCGTGTCCCGGCGTGACTTTGAGCGCGCCTGTGCCGAATTCGCGCGAGACGTAATGATCGGCGATCACGGGAATCTCGCGCCCGAGAATCGGCACGATCACATTTTTGCCGATGAACTTCTTGAAGCGATCATCCTCCGGGTGAACTGCCACAGCGGTATCCCCGAGAATCGTTTCGGGACGGATGGTGGCGACGGGAATGAACTCGTCTGAATCGGCGAGTTTGTATTTGAAGTAATAAAGTGTCGCGTCCTCTTCGTTGTATTCCACTTCGAGATCGGAGACGGCGGTCTTGAGTCCCGGCGACCAGTTGATGAGACGCGGGCCGCGGTAGATCAATCCCTTTTCATAAAGGCGGACAAATGCCTCTCGAACTGCCCGGCTCAGCCCCTCGTCCAGTGTGAAGCGTTCCCTATCCCAATCACAGGAGGCGCCAAGGCGTCGAATCTGGTTCGTGATGATGTTGCCGTATTTATATTTCCATTCCCACGTGCGCTTGACGAATTCTTCGCGTCCCAGTTCCTCGCGGGTGACTTCCTCGGTCTTCAGCAGGTCGCGTTCCACCATGAGTTGCGTGGCAATGCCGGCGTGATCGGAGCCTGGCACCCACAGCGCGGAATAGCCTTTCATGCGGTGATAGCGGATCATGAGGTCTTCGACGCTCACGAACATGGCATGACCGATGTGCAGTTCGCCCGTCACATTCGGCGGCGGGATGGAGATCACGAACGGCTTGACCGTCGGGTCGAAGCCGGGTTTATTTGGGTCGTTGTGTGGCTTGAAGTAACCGCCTTTTTCCCACATAGCGTAGATGCGTGGTTCGGTGGATTTGAAATCATAGGCTTTGGGAAGTTCGTGTTTAGTCATTCTTGCTCCTTCGGGGGTGGGTAGACAGGTAACACAGGTAAACAGGTACACAAATCAGCGCGTAGCGGACGTTCTCTAACGTCTGCCGCTTGCGTGTTGTTTACGAGTCGCCTTCTCTTTATGTCGCTGAGCGGCCCATCCAAGTTTGACGGGGTACGCGCTCAATCGTTGATAGAGTTCGCCGGTATGCTGTTGAATGTGGCGGATGTTGTCGAGTTGCAATTCGAGTTTGTTTGTGGAAATCCAGTTGTAGCCCGACGCTCCATCGAGGTTCATAACGGGGATTTGTTCAACGACGTCCTGCTCGACGAGAGCCAGTCGCTCCAGGATTTCTTCCTTTGAAAACGGGGCGCCCTGCCTGGAATGCCGGCGGCTTTCCCAACGGGGATAATTTTTATTCTGCGCCTTCAAGTAGAGGTGGGCGTAACGCAGGGTGTGATACGCCACGAACCAGAACCTGTCCTTCTCTCGCGGGTCATCCCATGCCTCCGGCGGGCATTTGACGATCGCCTGCTTGAGCATGGCAAGCGCGGCAAGGTATTGGGATTGGAGGATGGGTTTTATTTTCATCGATCAGCCTTCGGTGACGTACACAGGTATACAGGGCAGAACGTGTTTACTTGTGTACATGTCTATTTATGTACTTAAACGTAACTACTCAGCCTAAAACGAGACGAAAAGCGAAAACGGGTGTTTAGAAAACCG
>JBBIUO010000006.1:6009-25031 GCA_037440205.1 Chloroflexota bacterium | reverse complement strand
TTCCCATCGTGCTTTTGACGATATTCCTTGTCCAGCCGCGCAGTGCGCACACGGTCGGAAATATTCCGCTGGCGATTGCGGCGGGCTTGTTCGTTTCAGAGGTTTTACTGCCCGCAATTTCGAAAATTGACGAAACCCGTGCGACCCGCGCTGTTATGGTTTTTCTTGCCGTTCTCACGCCATATCTTCTTGTCAACTCCACCTACCAGGGATACATGCTTTCACAAAACCACGTTTCCGATGGCGAGCAGATGGCCATGCGTTGAGTCAACGAAAACACGCCTGTGGACAGTCAGTTTCTCGTCATCACCGGCGAACCCGATGCCATGTGCGAATCCAGCGCGGAGTGGTTCCCTGCACTGGCCGAAAGAACCAGCCTGTCCACCCTGCAAGGCCGCGAGTGGATTTCCATCGGAAAGTTCGGGGAATTTATCGGTCACAGGGCGGCGCTGCAAAGCTGCATTGATGGGGATATGAAATGCCTCGATGCCCAGTCTGAATTTTTTTCGCGCAGCCTTGACTATATCTATGTATCCGTCAATGCCCCGACCAGTAATTGCAGGCCGGTAAATTCGCTCGACAAAAAAACGAATGGCCTCGTGGTTGCATTGTCAAATGACGCAAGTTACTCCATCGCATATCGTTCGGATGCCGCCGTCATTTTTGAGAAAATAAAATAGGTTCTATCGTTTTTAACGGGAAAACCTTTTTCAGCCACAAAGGAGATGAAGGGTCACAAAGGAAAACCAGTCTAAAATTATCCTTTGTGACCCTTCGTGGTGGGCCATTTTCCGCCAGAAACTGGAGAGCCACAAAATAGAAAACATCATGAATGCACACCAGTTATAATTGAACCACGCCATGTCCAATAACGACGACCTTACCCCCGTACGCCAGCAATACCTCGAAATCAAACGCGAGCATCCTGACCGGATCGTTTTCTTCCGCCTCGGCGATTTTTACGAGACCTTCGACGAGGACGCCGAAATCACAGCCCGCGAACTTGATATCGTCCTCACATCGCGCCCTGTCGGCGGCGGGGTACGCGCGCCGCTTGCGGGCATTCCCTATCACGCGGTCGAAAATTATCTTGCGCGTCTCATCGAAAAAGGTTACCACGTTGCCATTTGCGAGCAGGTGGGCGACCAGCCGGTCAAGGGGATTTTCCCGCGCAAAGTTGTCCGTGTGGTGACTCCGGGGACTGTGATCGAACCGGGACTCCTGCCCGGCGACGCAAACAACTACCTCGCCTCGGTCATCCTTGACCTGGTAACTGCTTCTGTTTCCTATGTAGATATCACCACTGGAGAATTTGCCGTCACCGAATTGCCACTCGAAGCCCTGCGCGCCGAGTTGACGCGCCTCCATCCCGCCGAGATCATTTACCCCGATTCGCAGGTTTTACCCGACGGAATTACAGGCCATGTCACCGCTTTGTCCTCATGGAAATTTGAACCCGGTAAATGCAACGAAATTCTACTCTCGCATTTCAAATCCTCCACGCTGGCAGGATTTGGATTGAAAGATAACAGCCTTTCCGTAAGGGCGGCGGGCGCGATTGTGCAATATCTCAAAGAGACCCAGCCCGATTCCCTAAATCTGCTGACCTCATTGCGCGCCTATAGCCTGAACGAATTCATGACTTTGGATGCCTCCACGCGCAGGAATTTGGAACTCGATGAAACCCTGCGCGGCGAACGCAAAGGCTCGTTGCTTGGCACACTCGATTACTCGGTCACACCGATGGGAAAGCGGCTTATGCACCAGTGGGTGAGTCAGCCCCTGTTGCAGGCGGCGAAGATCATTCAAAGGCAGGAGGGCGTGCAATTTTTTGTGGATCACGGCATGGTGCGCGCCGAACTGCGCGAGACGTTGAAACCTCTCGCCGATTTGGAAAGACTGGTGAATCGCGTGCTGGCAGGACAGGCCCAACCTCGTGATCTGGTGGCAATGCGGAGTACGCTAGAACAATTACCGAAGATAAAAGAAATCGTCAATCGTCAATCGTCAATCGTCAATCACGAATGGTCGGTTTGTGAGGATGAATATTCGCTTTTGCAAAACGCCATGGATGACGACCCTCCTGCAACGCTTCAAAATACAGGTGTGATTCGTCCAGGCTATTCGCAGGAACTGGACTCGGTGATTGACGCTTCCAAACACGCCCGCGACTGGATCGCCAACCTGGAAGGAGTCGAACGCGAGAAAACGGGAATCAAAACCCTGAAGGTTGGCTACAACAAGGTCTTCGGCTATTACATTGAAATTTCACGCGGCGCGGCCGACAAGGCTCCCGAAAATTACATCCGCAAGCAGACGCTGGTCAATGCCGAGCGATTCATCACGCCGGAGATGAAGGAATACGAAACGCTCGTGTTGAACGCGGAAGAACGAATCAAGGAAATCGAGACTCGCCTATTCCGTGAAGTGTGCGCTGAATTGGCGAAAGCCGCCAACAAGATTCTCTCCACTGCGCGGGCGGTTGCTGAACTTGACGTACTATCCGCTTTGGGGGAGGCATCTGCTCTCGGAGGCTACACCAGGCCCGAGGTCCATGAAGGAAGCGAGTTGGAAATCCACGAAGGACGTCACCCGGTTGTGGAGCAATTGTTGAAGTCGGACAGGTACATTCCCAATGATGTCGTCTTCGAAAAAGGCGAAGTGGTGCGAATCATTACGGGACCGAACATGTCGGGTAAGTCCACGTATTTGCGGCAGACGGCGTTGATCGTGCTGATGGCGCAGATGGGCTCGTTTGTGCCTGCCGCTTCGGCGAAGATCGGGCTGGTGGATCGCATCTTTACCCGCATCGGCGCGCAGGATGAAATTCACGCCGGGCAGTCCACGTTTATGGTGGAGATGGTGGAGGCGGCGAATATTTTGCATCACGCCACGCCGCGCAGTTTGTTGATTTTGGATGAGATCGGCCGAGGCACTTCGACGTATGACGGGCTTTCGATTGCGTGGGGCATCATCGAATACATTCACAACCATCCGCACCTGCGCGCGAAGACTTTGTTCGCAACGCATTACCATGAATTGACTCAACTTGCGGATTTGCTTCCCGGCGTCCGCAATTACAACGTGGCGGTGAGTGAAGCTGATAATAAAGTTGTGTTCCTGCACAAGATCATCGCAGGCGGCGCGGATCGTTCGTATGGAATTCACGTGGCGCAACTGGCGGGACTGCCTGCGCCGGTGATTCAACGCGCTAACGCGATCATGCTTGAATTCGAAAAAACATCCGGCCGCGCGGTGAAGATTGATCCGAATGCGGTGCAGCAAATAGCGTTGTTCCCTGAAACCAATCCGCTGTTGGATGAGTTGAAGGAGCTGGATGTGAATTCACTTTCGCCCATTGAGGCGTTGAATAAATTGTTCGAGTGGCGGATGAGGTTTACGAAATGATGGGAGTCGCGTCCAAGACCGGCCGTTTGGAATTGAACCGGGACAACATCGGAATCCTTTTGATGATTGCCTCTGTTTTACTGGGGGGATGGTTTCGAATCTTTCCCGCTTTCCTGGCAGGTTTTCCTGTAAACGATGGGGGAATGTTTTACACAATGATAAAAGACTTGCAGGCGAATCAATATCAACTGCCGCTTTACACCTCCTACAACCGCCTGAATATCCCGTATGCGTATCCTCCACTGGCATTTTATGTGGGGGCTGGGGTTAGCGATGTTTTCAACATTCCGCCAATTGAGGTCGTCCGCTGGTTGCCGGGCATCGTAAATATATTCTGTCTTTTGGCGTTTTACTTTCTGGCAAAAGATATCGTGAGGGATACGCTGACCAGCGCGGCGTCCATGTTCATTTATGCAATGATTCCGCACATGTCTGAGTGGCTCTCCATGGGCGGCGGACTGACGCGCAGTTTTGGGATGCTCTTTATGACCCTTACTGTGCTGTATGCGTATCGTCTATTTACCCGCGATCACCACCATGACCTGTGGGTAACAATTCTTTTTGGAAGCCTTACTACTCTTAGCCATCCGGAGTCAACAGTTTACGCATTAGGAGTTTGTTTTTATATATGGTTGGTGAAATCGTGCGCTTTAAAAAAACTGATTCGCGGATTGCTGGTTTCGTCTGGTGTGTTGTTACTTACTGCGCCCTGGTATGGGTCGCTCTTGTACAGGCATGGGATGAATATGCTGATCTCTGCAATTCAAACCGGCAGGCATAGTTTTTGGGCGCCTTTGATTGTGATAAATATGGATGGGATTACTGCTGAACCATATCTTGATCTTTTGGGCGTGCTGTGTGTTTTTGGGATCATACTGTTGATTGTAAGAAAAAAATATTTCATTCCCGGTATGCTTTTTGTAATCTATCTTATTGCACCAAGAAGCGCTCATACGGTTGGAAATCTTGCCCTTGCTCTTGGGGGAGGATATTTCGTTATAGAGGTTTTCCTGCCAGCCCTATCCACGAGAGGTCATTCTGAAAGTGCGGCGGGTAAAACCCTGCATCGCGGAGTAGTTATTTCCTTTGCATTGACAACACCATACCTTCTGATTAATTCCATTTATCAGGGGTTTTTAATTTCTCAAAACCATGTTGACGAAACAGAACGAACCGCCATGCAATGGATCATGAATAATACACCTGCAAACAGCCGGTTTTTGGTGGTGACAGGTAATACAGACGCAATGTGTGATTCTGTTTCGGAGTGGTTTCCAGCGCTTACGGAAAGAACCAGCCTGACCACTGCTCAGGGAAGGGAATGGATTTCCGCCGGGCACTTTGAGGAATTTATTTATCACAGGGCAACGCTGCAGGCTTGCATTGGCGATGGCCTGGGATGTTTGGGTAAAGAGTCGGGATATTTTGGCGATAATTTCGATTATGTCTATATTGCCGTTCAACCTCCAGCCGACAATTGCAAATCCTCAACTTCACCGGCCGGGGCTTCGAATGCGCTCATAACTGCGCTGGAAGATTCGCAACATTATTCTATTTTATATAAATCAACGGATGCTTTTGTTTTTGGGGTAAAGTAGACAGAACAACTCAGATGCTTGAATCGGCGCTGGCAACAACGTATCTGGCGGATATGATCATGACAACAATTGTCCACACGAGCATTTCTGTTTCCATGAATAGGCTGAAACTTATATTTGCCAACGTTGCATATAGCATGAAAAACAGGGGGAAGAACGCAAAAAGATCGGGTTGATTTGCGGCAAATTTCAAGGCTCGTATATATGCGGAGATTAAAAGCGCCAGAAACAGAGCGAGGCCAATCGCCCCTAAATGAAGGAGTATATCCATATACCCATTGTCGCCAATCAACACGTCAAACGGCCAGCCAATTATTTTGGAAGTTGAAAAACGAAAGGCTTTGATGTTCCAAATTGCCCCAAATCCATGTCCAAGCCAGGGGTGTTTGATTACAATATTTTGAAGCAGGTATTTCCACAAGTCGGTGCGGCCTGTCAGATTGCTGCCCCTGCCCAGCAGCACAAGCAGGAAGTCAAGGTTTGCAAAAATGACAACGATTGCAATTACTGCTGCACTGCCAAGCAGGTAGTAGTGTTTTTTTGTCAACAAATGACGGATGCGCAGCCAAATCATCACCAGCACAAAAGCCGAGTTGATGACGACGGTCACAATGATGGCTGTTGCCGATTTGCTGAAGGCAACCAGCGCCAGTGTGAGCAGATAAAAGAACCCCCAAAAAAACGATTGGGGTCTGTCTTCATTAAAATAGCGCGCTGCTGAAAATAGATAAGCCATATTTAGCAATGACATTAAGTTGCCAAATTGATTCCTGTGCCAGAAAATCCCCCTCCATGCCCCGTAGTAGGGAAACCCAGATGAAATACCAACCTCAGGTTGCAATATAACGATGAATGCGCTTGTTATAACTAGAATTGCGCCGCCCCATGCCAGAAGATCAAGAAAATGTTTTAGATCATAGTGCATGGCGAAATACAGGGCAAGGGTGGTTGCAAAAAAAAGCTCAAGCCAGCGGAACAAACTGGCCGGAATCGAAATGGACCAGGCGATTGAAAGGCCTGCAAGCAAAATAAAGGCTGTTAGCATTTTATGTCTCCGCCACATTTCCCAGTAGCGGGCAAGGCTTCCCTTGCGAACGAGGGTTGTTACCATTACTGCAGTTAAAAGCGCCCATGCAAGTATTTCAAACCAGGCTGCGCCCAATGGGAAAAAGGTTGTGGCCGGAAAAAGCGGGAAAAATAAAGACGCACGTAGATTTCCCAGTAAGAGCGCTAGAAAGAATATGCCGTCTTCGGGAACAAAATCTATTTTTTGTGATGGTTTCATATCTATCGTCCTTTTAATAAGAGCCTTTGCCAACCAGAACTACCCAAATCGTCCTCAACAATATTTGAATATCGAGAAACAGCGAGTAATTTTGAATGTAATATAAATCATCTTCTGTGTGCAGGTGCATGGGTTTGTCGCTTCTGCCGCTTACCTGCCACCAGCCGGTGATTCCCGGGGGAATGGCGAATCTTTTGCGCTGCCAGGGCTGGTATTTTTCCACAAGGTAGGGCATTTCGGGGCGCGGACCAACGAGGCTCATATCTCCGCGCACCACGTTGATGAATTGCGGAAGTTCGTCGAGGCTGTAACGGCGGAGAAAGCGACCGATTCTCGTTACACGCGGATCGTCTTTCGATTTGTGGATGATGTTGCCTTCGGCGTCGCGCTTCTCCACCTGACTTTGTAACTGCTCGGCGTTCTTGATCATGGTTCTGAATTTGAGCATTTCGAACAATCGTCCGTTTTCGCCCACCCGTTTTTGGCGGAAGAGGATCGGCGCTCCATCTTCGAGAAAGATCATCAGGGCTGATCCTACCATGAGCGGCAGGGCAAGCATCAGGGCGATGAAACCGAAGAATACGTCGAAGGCGCGTTTCATCATGCGTTGATAGTCGTCTATGGCGGAGGCTCTCAAATCCAGCATGGGGATTCCGGCGAGGTCTTCTATTGTTGTGTTGTAGAGGGCGAGGTCAAAGAAGCCAAGCGCGACCCATACTTGCACGGGGATGTCTTCCATTTTTTGAACGATGTCGCTCATTTGGTGGTAGGCGGAGTGCGGCAGGGCGATGACTACGTCGGTGATTTCGTGGTTTTTTAGCACATCTCGAATTTGATTTGCGTTTCCCAGAAGCGCGGGGTTGGTGGTTTGGGATTCTTGTGTTTCGTCTACATAGCCTGCGAAGATGATGTTTGGCAGCGCGCTTCCTAGAAGTTGCGCTTTCACTTTTTGCCCGAGTGTTCCCGCGCCAATTACCAATACGCGGCGGGCGCGGGCGGGGGATGTTTTTTGTGCGCGGAAATATATTCTGGTTATGATGCGCCAGACAAGACAGAATAGGTAGACGAGGGCTATGAAGACCAGGAAGAGGGCGCGCGAGACTTCACGATATGATAGGTAGAGTATGCCTGCCGCTGAGACTGAGGCGATTAGCATGGCAAGCGAGAGCACAGCGAATTCATCCACGGCGCGGAGGTATTTGCGTCCATCGTAAATGGATAGCGCGGAATAGATGAGAATCCAGATTAGGGGAAATAGGGCGTATAGCGCCGCCGGGATGATGACTTGTAGTGGAACGGGTTCGATCCATGCGAATTTGTTTAGCGCGGGGCGAAATAACGCCGCAAGCCACAGGCTGCAAAAGACGGAGAGTCCGTCGAGGAACATGGAGAATAAGGCGAAGTTTACTGAGAAGCGTCTGAGCATGGTGCAGGGGTTATTAAAATCAGGGTTTACCGTAGGTGAATAAATCAGCAATTGCCAGGATTATAAAGCGTGGGTTGTGATAGAGGTAACGCCGCCAGAGTCTGCGTGGTTCGGTGATGAGGCGGTGGAGCCATTCCAGTCCGTTTTTTTGCATCCATGCTGGAGCTTGCGATTTTACCCCGGCATGGAAGTCGAAGGCTGCGCCTACGCCCAGCATGACGGCGTTGATTTTTCCGCGATGTTCTGCCATCCACTTTTCTTGCTTGGGGCAGCCCAGCCCGATAAACAAAATCCGCGCGCCGGAGGCGTTTATTTGGCTTATGATTTCTTGATCTTCCAACTGGGTTGTTTCTCTAAATGGGGGGCTGTAGACGTAGGTGATATTGAGGTTTGGGTATTTTTTCTTTAGTTTGTTTTGCAGGGTTTCAAGAACTTTTGGGGAACTTCCGTAAAAGCCGATGGGTATGTTTTGGCGCGCGGCTGCTTCGAGGATGTGTAGCATGAGGGTGGGTCCGTATACGCGCTGTTGATCGGGGTGTCCTTTTTGGCGCATCATCCAGACGAGGGGCATTCCGTCAGGGGTGACGAGGTCAGCGTTGTTGATCATTTGTCGGTATGAGGGCGAGTCGTGAGCTTCCATCAGCATGTGGACATTGGCGATGCAAACATACCTGCTTTCGGCTGCGGATGCCCATTGCAGGGTTTGTTCTGTGGCGTGTTGGTAATTGGTTGGGGTGATTAGGTTGCCGATGATTAGAGTCATTCGAGGTTTGTCAGTTTTTTATATACATTCATTAAGGTGTTGTAGCATATATCGTGTGTGAATTTCTGATGATATGCGTTTAGTCCATTTACACCCATGATGCGCGCTTCGGTGGGATTATCCCACAACCACTTCGATTTACTGGCTAAATCGAGGGCGTTACCCGGTTCAAAGAGTAATCCGGTTTGTTTGTCATTAACCAATTCAGGTGCTACGCCAATATTTGATGCGATGACCGGAACGCCTCTTGAATAGGCCTCAATGATTACCATGCCAAATGTTTCATAATAACCTTCTGAAGGCATAATCAAAAAGTGGGCATTTTCTATTAAGTTAGATAGTTCCTGTTCCTCCAGACGGCCTACAAACTCGATGTTAGTCATTTTATGTCTTTGAATAAACTCTGTTGCACTTTTTTCCAACTGACCGCTCCCTCTTATTTTTAAGGGGATGTCCAGATTTTTCCATGCTTCAAGCAAGGTGCTTATCCCTTTTTCTGGATCAAGCCTGCCTATAAATAAGGCGTATTTTCCTTTTGTGGAGGAAAAATCAGTTTGTGGTTTTTTTTCTGTAAAATGCGGCATAACGACAATTTTGTCTGCCGGAAGCCCCGCCTTTACAAACAGATCACGATAAAAGCGGGTGGAACAGAAAAATGTGTCAACTTTTTCCTGCCACGTGCCCAGTAATCGATGAAACGTCAACATGGAGGCTACAACTGCTGTATGCAGCCGCGAGTTGTGGTAGCAGCCATGAAGGATACTTGGTAGGGGCGGCGTTTTTCCCAAGCAGTCAAGACATAGATTTCCGTTACGGTAAAAACTAGAGGCGGGGCAAATGAGCCTTTGATTGTCAAGCGTTTGTACGACTGGAATTCTGAAATCGCGGCAGACAGAATAAACGGATGGAGATATCAAGGGAAATATGTTGTGAAAATGAACGATTTGCGGATTGACTTGCCTTAAAAACTTTTTAAACTTTATATAGGAAGTCTGTGACCAGACAGTCTGTAGCGCAACAGAAACACGACTAAGTGAGGCAATTCTTTCATTGGTCTCAATATACTCCACAACTTCATGTCCCATTGAGCGCAAAAGGCTGGACTCCGCTTGAAAGACAGTATCTTCCCCACCTGGTTGAAGGTAATAATTGTGAACTTTCAATATTCGCATACAGAATAATTCCCTTCATAAAACCAAGGCGCGAACGTTATTCCGCCTTTATCCCCAGCAATATGCGCATGAAAACAATACGCGCCCATAAAATCATAGACGCAAAAGGTTTTACGTAAGACGACATTCCTATCAACCAAATCATCCCTCGTGAGAAATGGAATTGTTCGAGTTTACCCTTTATGTCAAACCACTGTTCATCCTTGGATATTGACTTTATCTTTAACAAGAAATACCATGGACACGTTTTGGGCATAATTTTTAGAAATTTTACCCTCAAGTTTGCATCCGAAATTAGATGCGAGAGCCTCAGGTAACCGTTTAAATCCAGTTGCAATCTTTTTACTAGCCCGTCAGTAGCAAAGCTGTCATTTCCCATACGGCACATGACCAAGTGATCGCGCAAATATTTCAGAGTCCCTCCATTCATTACAATTGAGAGCATGATATAAGAATGGGAGTACGCCGTCCCGATATAGGACTCGTCGAAAGCCACCGAATTCCATGAAGACCTTTTTACAACAATTACGCTCAAATAACTAAACAACGCCCCAAGTGACTGAGCCGCGTTGAAGTATTCATAAAGGTGCCCTGGTTGTTCAAAGTCAAATTCACGTTCGCCGGTATTGGGTCCAAGCCAATATCCATCTCGAAATGGGCGAAGGTCGAAACTGCATTCAATCCGGTTGCATAGATAGGCATCATGATCGCTATGGATTTGTTTCAGCATATAATCCAAAGCCGTTGGCACAAGAATATCATCACTACCCATCAGCCAACAATACTCGCCTTGGGCCAAACTAACCACCCTTAGATAGTTCCTATCCGCGCCCTGGTTCTTGTCAGACTTCGAATATACAATCCGGGGAAAAAACCGTCGGAATTCGCGGACAACTTCCTCAGTATTGTCGGTCGAAGCGTTGTCGCTAATGACGATTTCCACTTCGTCGTTAGTATCCCTGACTTGCGAAATAATGCTTTCAATAGCCTCTTTAATAAAGGGCCCGCGGTTATAAGTTGGAATGCAAATCGAAAGTTTCACACTCATAACGTCTCCTGCATATCAAGCTTATATCTTCGCATCACAGCCACCGGCAACCCCCAGGAAACAGTGAAGATGAACGAGCCAATTAAACCACACAAAATCCCATAAATCCCCAATCGTGGGGCAAGATACCATTGCAAACCGCCACTGATAAGGGCTTGCAAAGGCGCAAACATCCATAAAGGGGCCAACTCGTTCATGCTCTGCAATAAGGTCGAAAAAGTATCAGTCCATACACGCAGCATCTGATATCCTCCAAGTAGAATAATAAAACCCAACGGAACGATAATATTTTCCCTAGGAGACAACAAACTAACCGCCACAGGCATCAACCAAGTTAACGCAAATGTGCAAACTAGCATGAAAGCCAGACCAAAGGTAAGATATTCCTTTAGATAACGAATAACAACCGTCCACCGTTTTTTTGCAATATGCTCTGAGAAAACGGGCCACAATGCGAGCAAAATGGCATTATAGATAAAAAACGCCAATCCAAACACCTTGGTAGATATTGAATATGTCGCAATATCTTTAGAGCCTAGGAATTGAGACATGATAATGTAATCGATTTGCAATACCCCAGCAGCCATAACAGTAAAGCTCCAGAAACGCCACCCTCTCTTCAATGCCAAATATCCTGCGTTACAAAGTCTGCTGACCGAAAAACCTCCTCGTAAATTTCTCAACTCACCCCACACCAGCAAAATTAATGGAAAAAACGTCGTAGGTGCAATATATGCCAACAAGCTCAAAAAAAGCTTGTTTGTAAAATCCATATGCTCCACGAAAACAAGCCCTGCCAAACCACAAAGGGAGGCAGCCGCTGGAATAATATTGGAAAGATGTCCCTTTTGCTCCGCGTACCATATCCTATAAACAACCCCCCCTAATCCCGCCCCTATGGATAAGGCCCCTGTCGCAAAAAAAAGTCTACTTTTTTCAGCCCCATCGAGAAACGAGAATCGCATAAGAAGGAGCGGAGCAATAATTGGGCTGACAAAATACAAAATAATGATCGTTAAAAAAAGCAGTATGGTTGCCGTCACTCCTCCTGCGACAACAAAATCATCATAGCGTTTGCCGTTGGCCCGCGCTTCGGAAATATAATTTTGTATACTTACTCCAATGCCCAAATCAGAGAGAGAAAACCACCCGGTTAAACTAGTCAATAACATAAAGACTGCATATCTTTCAAGCCCAAGAGCACTCAACACTATACGCACAACAGCAAACTGTGTCAGGGTTAGCACCGCGCGACTAACCCAAGCACTGGCTGCTACGAGTAAATGTGTTGGCAAATAAGGCTTGATAGTTTTTTCTCTCAGTAACTTATACATTGGATATATCACTCTGCCATTCGAGCATAGATCGGACACCCTTCCCTGGGTCGATTTCAGGAGACCAGCCAAACTGGCCCGCTTTTGATATGTCCGCGACAAATACTTTTTGATCGCTATGTCGCCATTCGATATTCTTATAAACAAGTCGTATGTCGAGCAATTCCTCAAGGAGAGTAAATAGTTCCAGTAGAGACAGACTATTATCCATTCCCCCGCCAATGTTAAACGCCTGCCCACGCGTCTTACCGATATTGGCGGCTGCAGTCAGGTACAAACGACTAATATCGTCGGAGTGCAAAACATCTCTTACCTGTTTTCCGTTCCCAGATATGGTAAAGGAAGACGCGGGCTGTCCTGCAACAAGGGCATGTTTTGTTTCCAGAGCTTTTTCACAAAACCATCCAATCCACCCTTGATCGTAAGTGGCAAACTGACGTCCACCGTACATGGAGGAATGGCGAAATACCACTGTCTGCAACCCATACATGCGCGCATAATCAAGCATGTATTGATCTGCGGCTCCCTTGGAACAGCCATAGGGAGAACAAAAGCTTAGCGGAAGTGTTTCATCAAACCCCTTCGGGTAATTTGTGGCCGCATAGCGCGTCAAATATTCCTTGTATGATATCCATTCCAGGTCACCATAGACCTTATTCGTCGATGAATAGAGAACGATTGTACCCGGCGAAGCCGTTCTCACTGCCTCAAGAACATTCAGCGTTCCCATAACATTAATCTCAAAATCAAGGCGCGGATTTTGCAAACTGGTGGTCATTGCCACCTGACCTGCCAGGTGAGCAATGGCATATGGCCGTGTTTGAGTCACAAGGTCTAGTACTGCATCGTAGTTGCGAATATCAATTTGCACAAAACGCCATTCATCGCCATGTTTGGAACGTAGCCAGTCTAGGTTGGCGCTTGAACCGACGCGACTCAAGTTATCCAATATCACAACATCTTCGCCGCGCGCCAACACAGCGTCAGCCAGATTACTACCCACAAAACCACAACCACCTGTTATCAACCAAGTCATAAATTACCTTTCAGTCATATAGAATTCTGGGTGGGCACGATACCACTCAATTGTCGCTTTTATCCCCTCAGACAGGGACCAACTTGGGCGATAGCCCAGAAGACGGAACGTTTCTTCCACATTAGCGATTTGAGGGGACTCATATAAGCGATCTGGAATCGCGCCAAATTCGGGAATTATGGTAGTGCTCATCAATTCGCAAATCATATAGACTACCTCTCGGATCGTAATACCTACTCCCATACCAAGGTCTACGGATTTGCCAGTCAAGTCAGGTTTGAATCCCGTAAGAATTAAACCCATTACCAGATCCTGTACAAAAATAAGATCACACACACGTCTTCCGCTGCCAATTTCAGGTGATACTGCATTCAGGAGGTTCGTAATCACGTAAGGGATGATTTTTTCCACAGGCTGGCGGGGACCATAGACCATAAATGGACGGGTAAGAACCACGGGAAGGGAAAAAATATTACAGAACATCCTTGCGTAATTTGTCTCTGCCTCTTTTGCGGCGGCATAAGGGGAATTGGCAACGGCTCCAAGGCGTCCTGCCGCCGGCTCCTCAGAAGACCCAACGACCACCAGCCTTTTGCATGTTTCTTCAGCCAAAGATACAAAGAGGTTGACGCTTCCCTCAAGATTGTTTTTCAAAGTAGGTAATACCAAGTCAAGGCGTTGACGGGTATTTACAAGGCTTGCCAAATGATATACGACCTCAGGCTTGATTGAAGATAGGCAGGATTTTACCAAGGCGAGATCACTCAAATCAACTGCGCAGGTCGTTACGCCATCAGGCATCCAGCGTGTGTGAATATAACGAGATAATGCATACACCTCCGCGCCCAACCCAACCAGGGCTTCACATAGATGCAGTCCAACAAAGCCGCTCGCGCCTGTTATTAAGACACGACGGTCTTTGATTGCATCTCGCAAGCCCATTGAGACGAGCAAATCCTGTTGTTGTTCTATTAGCTCTGACATACCAAACCTTTAAAGAAATGGTAAGAACCTAGACTTGCCTTCACGACAGCCATAGTCCTAGATGGATTTTGCATCATGGAGTACCTCCACCGTATAATCGAGCATGGGGCGGGTGAGGCCGGGATAAACGCCAATCCAGAAAACATTGCGCATGACCTCATCCGATTTTTTCAGATTGCCGATGACGCGGTAGTTTTGACCGCGGTAGGCAGGCTGGCGAATCAGGTTTCCGCCGAACAACAGCCTTGTGCCGATTTTGTGCGCTTCGAGCCAGCGGACGATTTTATCGCGCGTGAAATTTTTGTTTTCGCGGACAAAGATGGGGAAACCAAACCAACTTGGATTTGAATTCGGCGTGGCTTCAGGGAGGATGAAATAATCCTGAAGCGGATCCAACTGCTCTTTGAGATAGTTGAAATTCTCGCGCCGTTTTTCGATGAAATGATTTAATTTTTTAATTTGCGAAACACCCACAGCGGCTTGCATGTCGGTGGCTTTCAAGTTGTAGCCGATATGCGAGTATGTGTATTTGTGATCGTAGCCTTGCGGCAGGTCGCCGAGTTGCCAGTCGAAACGTTTGCCGCAGGTGTTGTCTTTGCCGGGGTCACACCAGCAATCGCGGCCCCAATCGCGAAATGACTCGATGATCTTTTTCAGTTTTGGTTTATCGGTGAGAAGCGCGCCGCCTTCGCCCATGGTGATGTGATGTGCTGGATAAAAACTGACGGTCGCCACATCGCCGAAAGTTGCCACCATCCGATTTGTATAGGTTGCGCCGACAGCGTCACAGCAATCCTCCACCAGCCAGAGATTGTGCTGTTTACAAAAAGCAGTCACAACTTCGAGATTGAACGGATTGCCAAGCGTATGCGCGATCATCACGGCGCGAGTCTTTTCGGAGAGCGCGGCTTCGAGTTGAGTCACGTCAATGTTGTAGGTGGGGATGTCCACGTCCACAAAGACGGGCACGAGGTTATTTTGAAAAATGGGATTGACCGTTGTTGGAAAGCCCGTTGCCACAGTAATGACTTCACCGCCCGGTTTCAATTGTCTTTCCTTCAACAGGGGAGAGGTGAGGCAGGTGAGCGCAAGCAGATTTGCGGAAGAACCTGAGTTCACCAGAATGGCATGGCGCATGTTGAAGAAACGCGCAAAATCCTTTTCGAACTGACGGGCAAAGCGTCCTTCGGTGAGCCAGAAATCGAGACTCGAGTCAACCAGCGATTGCACGTCCGCCGAGTCGAACACACGCCCTGCCACAGGCACCGATGATTCGCCGGGAATGAATTTTCTTTCGGGAAATTCCTCGGCGGCAAATTCGGCGGTCAGTTCCAGTATTTGCGCGCGCAGTTGATTTGATCTTTCACTCATGTGCAAAAAAATCCTTGTACCATTCGATGGTCAATGCCAGCGCTTCATCGAGGTTGTAGAGCGGCTTCCAATTCAACATGCGGCGTGCCTTTTCCGCGCTGAGATATTGATGGCGGATTTCGTTGCTGGTCTCGTTCAGGATTTCAGGCTGGAGATTCGATTTCATCAATTTGAGGACTCGATCCACGATCTCACGCACCGACACTTGAATCTCGTTCGAGAAATTGAAGGCTTCCCCTTTGAGTTCCCGCCGCGCCGCAAGTTGCTCGGCCAACAGCATGTATGCCGCTGCGCCATCCTCCACATAAAAATAATCGCGGATGTATTCTCCATCTGAACGGATGACAGGGCGCTGCCCGCGCAGGATCGAGCGGATGGTCCCAGGGATGATGCGATTCCAGTTCAAGTCGCCGCCGCCGTAGAAATTTCCACAGCGGGTAACGACGACTGGCAGGTCGAAACTTTTTGCGTACGTGTAGGCGATCAAATCCGCCGCCGATTTGCTGACATCGTAAGGATGCTGTCCTTGCAGTGGAGTCTTTTCATCGTACGGCAGGGTTTCCTGGTCGCCATACGCCTTGTCGGATGAAGCCATGATGATTTGCTTCACCTTTGGGCTTCGACGCGCGGCTTCGAGCACATTCCAGGTGCCGGCAATGTTCGTCTCGAACGTGGAAATCGGATTGCGATTTGCAATGGTGACAATGGTCTGTGCGGCAAGGTGGATGACCGTGTCAATTTCAAATTCACCGAGAACACGCTCAAGCATATCGCGGTCGCGGATGTCACCGCGAGCGACTTTCACCTTTTCGATGTAGCCCGACCGAATCATCTCGCTTTGCGGCACCCAATCGCGGACAAGGCAAACCACGTCTGCGCCTGCGGCGATGAGTCGTTTCACCAGCCACGAGCCAACCAGTCCCGTCCCGCCGGTGACGAACGTAGGACGGTCAAGCCAGAAGGCTTTGTTCAATTCCACAGTTTCCATGGGGCCTTGCCTTCCTGCCATAACTTTTCAAGGTTATGGACATCGCGCGCTGTATCCATGCACTGCCAGAAATCATCATGCTGGTACGCGGAAAGTTGACCGTCCGCCGCGATGTGTTCCAGTGACTCGAACTCCCATGCCGTATGGTCGCCTTGAATATATTTGGTGACGCCGGGCTCCAAAACAAAAAAACCGCCGTTGATCCAACCCTCACCGATTTGCGGCTTTTCCTTGAATTCAACGACGCGGTGATCCTCGATGACCATTTGCCCGAATCGCGCGGGCGGGCGGACGGCGGTCATGGTAACCAGTCTTTTTTGCTGTTTGTGGAATTCGATCAAGTCGGGAATGTTCACATTGCTGACGCCGTCGCCATAGGTGAGCATGAATGTTTCATTGCCGATGAATTCGGCCACCCGTTTGACCCGTCCGCCTGTGTTGGTGTCCGCGCCTGTGTCCAGCAGATGAACGGTCCAATCCTCACCTTCGATGTTATGCGCTGTCACGCCGCCTGTCCGGAGTTGGACAGTGAGACTCCTTGAACGATAGTGATAATTCAAAAAATAATCCTTGATGATCTCTCCCTTGTATCCCAGCGCCACCACAAATTCCCTGAACCCATAAGCGGCATAGATATTCATAATATGCCAAAGCAAAGGCCTGCCCCCGACCTCGACCATTGGCTTGGGCTTGATTGTCGTCTCTTCAGACAGGCGGGTGCCAAGTCCGCCCGCAAGGATCGCAACTTTCATAATCAATAAATCCTTTCAATGAAAGATGCAACTGATTATACATGCTGATGCAAAGCGAAATTCTTACAGGATTGTAACCAACAAAAGTGTAATCAACAAAAAAACTGCCTGTCGGCAGTTTATCTGTTGTGGGCGCAGAGAGACTCGAACTCCCGACTTCTACTGTGTGATAGTAGCGCTCTAACCAACTGAGCTATGCACCCGGAACGACGGCATTATAGTATAGCCTTTCGCCTTTGGCAAGTGATTATGGCGGCGGCAGGTAATCCCAGGGATTGACCTTCCAGGTGGCCGTCATGATCTCGAAATGCAGGTGCGGACCCGATGAACGCCCGGTGGAGCCGATGGCGCCGATTGTTTCGCCCTGTCCCACGCTTTGCCCGCAACCGCGATAGATCGCGCTCAAGTGGGCATACAGCGATTGGAATCCATTCCCGTGATCGATCATGATCATATTTCCATAGCCGTAATTGTTCCAGCCGGAATACACGACCACACCGGCATCCGCCGCGTACACACCCTCGCCTTCGCTCCCGGCAAGGTCAATGCCACGGTGATTCGTCTTCTCGTTGTAATCGAACCCCGAAAGATAATGCTTGTTCGTCGGATAAACGAATGTGCCATACCCGATTGCGCCGCCGGTGACCGGTTCACAGGCTCCCTGCCCAAGTACCCGCGCGGAAGCGGGGTTTTCCCTCGTCACGCCAAGCGGCGCGCTCCAATTGACAAATTCCCTTTTGCCGTTCGGGATGATCAACCATGTGCCGGTTTTGATATTCGCGTTTTGATAATCTCCCACAGTGTTCGCGTCAATGTGATTGCCAGGAAATTCAATGACATCGGCGGCTGTCACTCCATAGAACTCTGCCCAATTCCCAAATGGGATTCCCCCCAGCCACTCCCAGTATACGCCATCCACAGGCAAAATGTTCAACTCCTGCCCGGGCTTCAACGAATGCGGATCGTCCAGCAGAACATTGTAGTTGCCCCATAAAATCGTCTGCGGTTCCAGCCCAAATTTCTCGGCAATGCCAAAGACCGTGTCGCCCTCCTGCACGGTATAGGTCGTCATTTCATTACGCGGGCGCGATGGAATATTTGTGTGAAGTTGCGCCGCGCGCGAGATGCCGACCACAAGAGGATTTTCCAATGCGGGGATCGAGCGGATATCCACTGCCACGGTCGGGGCTGGACCTGTGAACTGGTCGCTGTTCCCTGACAGTGGATTCGCCGTTTGGCGGTTGAACGCCTGCACGAGCAGAATCACAACGATGATCGCAATGACCGAAAACAGGTTCGTCCCGCTTCGTAAAAGCGATTCGCCCAATCCCATTTCCACAAGGATGTTCATCCAGCGAGTCAAAAAGCCCCGCCGCCTCGAAGGTTTCGATGATCCCGTGCTTTTGTCTGATTCTGTACTGTCTGTACTTTCGTTAAACTCGTTTTGCATATCGTTCATCATAACATGGTAAAAAAATCAGCGTCAAGCCGCATGTGAAACGCTAACCCGGCGTTAACCCTCCGCTTGTACAGAAACGTACCGCAACCCTTCGGCAGGCTCAGGGCAGGCATTCATGTTTCCCCCCAATATTGGAAGCAAACCACCGCCTGCAAGATAAATCTCGCGGTACTGCGTAAGGTGAGTTATCGAGCGGGAACCACCAATTCAGCGCGGTCATTGTTTGGGGTGTTGACCAGCGTCGAAACCGGGTAGGCGGACATTTTGTCGGGGCGAAAAGGCTTGATGAACGGAAGCAGGCTGTCGGGAGTCCGAGGCGCGGGGTCCAGCCAGTCGGCGTAATTCTTTCGATCCAGAATCACCGGCATTCGGTTGTGTAGAGTCGCCATCAATTCATT